>CAJMQX010000001.1 GCA_905215635.1 uncultured bacterium
TAAGATGCATTATACTTATTTTATAAACGATCTTATTAAATATCTAATTGCATATAATAATAATCAATTAAAAATAAAAAAAATGGAGAACAATTTATTATATGAATTAACTGAAACTGAAAAAGGAGAAATTAATCGATTGATAAGTCATAAAACTGGTTATATATATTATAGTGAAAAAGTAATTAATATAGTTAATAATAACCCCAACTTATTTTTAAATAATGATCAACATGCAAAAGAACAACTAATAAATCTTTTAAATTGGTTGGAAGATCATATACCAATAGAACATAGGCAAACATTTTATGATAATTTAAGTACATTAACATTAATGCATAATTTTAATCTAATAAGTTCAGATTATTTTGTCTCACATGATAGTCATTTCTTACAAAGTAATAATCTTGATATATCAATGGGTGGATATAATTCAAAAACTAATAATATTGAAATAAGGCCACAAGGTTTATGGCACTTGTGGAAAGTAGCACAAACGACTGATAATCCAAATGAATATTATTTTAGGCAATATATGCAAACGTTGCTACATGAGCTTATACATATGTCATCTACTAAATTTGATAAAGAAGGTGGCATTGCATTATCTGGATTTGACAAATATCCATCACAGGATATAAAAGAACAAAATGTTGGATTAAACGAAGGTTACACAGAGCTTATTGCTATGGCTGGAGTGCCTGGTACAGAAGATATAGTTTCACCTTATTTTATTGAATGTGCTTTAATAAATCAACTAATTCAAATAATTGGCATAGATGCATTACAAGAATCTTATTTTGGAAATAAGGGTACAGAATTACTCGAAAGTGAATTATGTAAGTTAATTAATGATAAAGAAAAAGCATTTGAATTGTTTAGAAGTATTGAAGTTAATTATCAACTTGGTAATGGTAGTGAAAAGCAAAATATACTTGGTAATATTCAATTAACAATGCTAGATTATCTAGAGAAAAAGTTAGAAATATTATCAATTCAGGGAAAAGATGGAGAGATAAATAAAATTATATATTTTTTTGAAAATATGATTGTTACTCCTAGAACATTGCAAGCTATGGGAAGAGATGCGAATAATTATGAAGGTGTAACAGATAGTATAATTAAATTAGATGAAATTAAAGGTAAATATGGCAAGCAATTAGATAATAATAGCATTTCAAGATAAATAATAGGAGATATATTATGGAATTTTTAAAAAATAATTTTGATATTCAAAGTAGTGATGAACTTTCTGATATTGCTGAATCAACAATCCAAAGTGGCAGGAATCAAAAAATAGAGAATATTTTGGCACAAATAAACTCTAAATTAGAAAAAATGCCAGCTGAAGAAAGAAAAGAATATTTGCAAAAGGTAAGAGATAGAATAGATATGACTATAATAAAAAAAGAAAAGAAACTTTTTGAAGTTGATAGTACTGATAAAGAAGATGAATTTGATTTTGACATATCTATGCTAAAGCCACTTGAAGATGATGAAGAAAAGATAATTGATTTTGATATATCATTACTTAAGCCACTTGATGATATTGTACCTCAGCACAAAAGATAAATAATTTATAAATGATACTGGCTTTTTTACAAACTATATAATATAATTAAAATGCTTATATTTATTGGCTTTATAATGAAAAAACCAAACATTTGTGGTGTCTGGTTATAACATCAATGGAGCAGATGAGGGGAGTCAAACCCCCGTCACAGCCTTGGCAAGGCCGTATTCTAATCGTTGAACCACATCTGCATATATAATTAATGGCCTTGTTTGGCTGTTTGATACAGATAATTTCTGTGTGTAAATTAATTATAGCAAAAAATATGAAAAATGCAACCTTTTTTGTAAAATATATTAAATTTATTGTATAATTAGATGTAGGTGATATAAATGTTTGAAAATTTAAGTGACAGATTACAGGGTATAGCTCATAAAATTAAAGGATATGGAAAAATAACTGAAGATAATATCTCTGATATGATGAGAGAGATTAGACTATCATTACTTGAAGCAGATGTTAATTATAAAGTTGTTAAGGAATTTACTAATAAAGTTAAAGAGAAGGCTCTTGGTGAAGAAGTTAATAAGAGTTTGAATCCAGGAGACTTATTTGTTAAGATAGTTAGAGATGAATTACAGGAATTACTTGGTGGTGATAGCGCTCCATTAGTTATAGATAAAAAACCTACTATTACAAAGTTAGTGAGCCTACAGGGATCTAGTAAGACTACTACTAATGGAAAACTTGCTAATTTTCTTAGAAAGAAACATGGTAAGAAGCCTTTACTTGTAGCATGTGATGTATATAGACCTGCTGCTATTGATCAGTTAAAACAAATTGGTAAAGAGTTAAATATTCCAGTATATAGTGAGGGTATTGGTAATCCTGTAGAAATAAGTAAGAATGCTATTAGTTATGCTAAAGAGAATGGATATGACTATATTCTTATTGATACAGCGGGTAGACTTCATATAGATGAGGAATTGATGGATGAACTTAAGGAGATATCTAAAGAGGTTAAGCCTGATGAAATATTATTAGTAATTGATGCAATGATGGGGCAAGATGCTATTAATGTTATTACTGGATTTAATGATGCACTTAGTCTTACAGGAGTTATTTTAACTAAGTTAGATGGTGATACTCGTGGTGGTGTAGCTTTATCTGTAAGACATCTTACTAATATTCCTATTAAGTTTATTGGTGTTAGTGAAAAGATGGATGGACTTACAGAATTTCATCCTGATAGAATGGCTAATAGAATTATTGGAATGGGAGATGTTATTAGTTTAGTAGAAAAAGTACAGGATGAGATAGACGAGAAAGAAGCTATGAAGGCTGCTAAGAAAATGTCTAAGGGTACTTTTGATCTTGAGGATTTCTTAGCGCAACTTAATCAAATTAAGAAGTTAGGCCCACTAGAAAATTTACTTAAAATGATACCTGGTGCTAAGAAGATGGGGCTTGATAATGCTAAAGTTGATCCTAAGCAAATGGCTCATATTGAGGCTATAGTATTATCTATGACTCCCGAAGAGAGACATAATCCTGATATTATTAAGGCTAGTAGAAAGCAAAGAATAGCTAAGGGTTGTGGGCTTGCGGTGACAGATGTTAATAAATTACTTAATCAATTTGAAGAGATGAAGAAAATGATGAAGATGATGAGTAATAAGAATTTTAAGATGCCATTTTAAAAGAATTCATTAATTGAATTCTTTTGTTTTTTCCCATGGCAAGTTAAGTTCTTCTCTACCAAAATGGCCATAACTTGCTACTTTATAATATTCTACATTGTATAAATTTAATTCTTTAATAATATTGTCTACACTAAAATTAAAGTTATTCTTGACAAAGTCATATATTTTTTCTAGAGATACTTTATTTGTACCAAATGTATCAATACCTATATGGATTGGTTTATCATAGCCAATAGCATAGGATACAGATACTTCACATCTTTTTGCTAGTTTATTATGAACTATATTTTTAGCAACATATCTAGCATAATAAGCGCCAGATCTATCTACTTTTGATGGGTCTTTACTACTAAAGCAACCGCCACCTACTTTGGCACTTCCTCCATATGAGTCTACGACTATTTTTCTACCAGTGGTACCACTATCTGCAAATGATCCGCTAGTTATGAAAGTGCCTGCTGGATTTATCATTATTTTAGTATTGTTATCGATATATTTTTTAGGAATTACTGGATCTATTATTTCTTCTTTAATATACTTACGTAATTCTTCTAGTGAGATGGACTCTTTGTGAGAAGATGATACAATGATGGTATCGATTCTTTTTGGGGTATCATCAATATACTCTACAGTTACTTGGCTCTTACCATCTGGTAATAGGATTGAATCTTTATTTTTCTTTCTTTCAATAGATAATTTTTCTGTTAATTTATTAGCCAATAAAATAGGTAATGGCATTAATTCTTTTGTTTCATCAGTAGCATATCCAAACATTATACCTTGATCACCAGCAGATATTTTTTCTTTATTTACAGCTCTGGATATTTCTTTTGATTGATTACTTATTTTAGTTATTACTTCATATTCTTCTTTGTAACCAATTTCTTTGATTACTTCTTTAGCTATTTTTTCATATGGTATTTTTGCTTTAGTAGAAGATTCTCCATAGATAAATATTAGATTATCTTTAATTGTACATTCTACAGCCATTTTACTTTCTTTATCTTGCGACAAGGCTGTATCTAAGATTTTGTCGCTTATTTGGTCACAAACTTTATCTGGGTGACCTTCTGTGACTGATTCACTTGTAATATATTTTTTCATTTACTCCTCCTTGCTTTTATCAAAAGAAAAAAACTCTTGAAAGAGTTAATGTTTTTGGTATTATCTCTCTCATCGATATTAGCGTTACCACCTTACTTTAGCAGGTTGGTATGAGTTCATAGAGCTAATTCTCTCCCTCATTCTTGATAAAAGTCAATTTAATATTATTATATTTTTTTCTATCTGTCAAGATAATTTGTGCATTTTACACAGTCATAATTTTATCTCTTTCATATTATAAAAATAGATAGGAGGAACAAAGATGTTTTATAATGATGATTTTAGACAAGATGGAAATTTCGGATATGGAGATGGTATAGATATTAATATTAATAATAGTAATATGAATACTAATATGAATACTAATACCAATATGAATGTTAATGAAAATGAAGGTATGAATTATGGAATGCAATCAGGACCTATTATTGAAGCAGGAAGAGAAAGATGCATTCAAAGAAATATCGTTCATGAAGTAAAACATATCTGTCCAATTAATACTAAAATAATTAATAATCATATATTCAGACATACTTATCAGCCGCACTATACTTGCAGTGAAGAGAATGTAGTTACTAATCAACAATGTGGTTCTTGTTGTCAATTTAAATAATCTTTATTAATGAAGAGACCATTACTTGGTAGTGGCCTTTTCTTTTTAAATTTGACTCATTTAATAAAATATGATATATTTTATTTGTAGTAATTCAATTAGTCCATTCGCGTTTTACTACCAGTAAACTTATAAGTTTAAAGGAATAATGATGAGTCTTAAGAATCTCTTCATGAATGGCAAGTAATCATACACAATTATTTGTGATTGGTTTTTGTCGTATGTCATGAAAGGAGGTTCTTTTATTATTCAATCACACAAAATATAGAATGGAGAAGATTATGAAAATAAATGAAAAAGATTATTATGAAAGAATGAAAGACTGGGATTTTAGTAACTTTAATTTTATAAATGAAAAGTTAACTAATTGGGATATGTATGAAATATTAAATAATGTTACAAATAAGAATTCTAAAATATTAGATTTAGGTACCGGTGGGGGAGAAAAACTACTTGCAAACTTTCCAAAAGTAAAAGAAATACTAGGAACAGACTATTCTAGTGGTATGATCGATACTGCGAATAAAAACTTAAAAATAAGCAAAAGAGAAAATATTTCTTTTAGAGTTATGGATAATTTAAATATGGATGTAGAAGACAATTATTATGATGTAGTAGTAGCAAGAAATACAGTTATTGATCCTAAACAGATATATAATTCATTAAAAGAGAATGGTTATTTACTAGTACACGGGGTTGATAAAAACGACTGTTATGAATTAAAACTAATATTTGGAAGGGGACAGGGATTTTTTGATAAGAAGGCAATAAGTATAATTGATTATGAAAACATATTAAATGCAGGATTTAGAGAAGTAGAATTAATACCACTTCACGTAAGAGAATACTTTAAAGATAAGAATACACTTTATAGTTTTTTACTGAAAGTACCAATATTAGATGATTTTGATGAAGAGTTAGAGGATTCTAAAGATTATTATACTAAAGAAATTGATGAAGAAAAAATAATGAAATATATTGAAAGAAATACATATCCAAAAGGAATAAGACTTATTAGAAGATATTATGGAATAGTAGCTAAGAAATAGAATTATATATAATATAAGGAATCTGAAAGGATTTCTTTTTATGTATAATTTTTGTAATATGAAGAAATAATTCTATATAAAGAAAATTTGTTATGATATAATAATTATAAGGAAGTATATGGATAGGTGATAGAATATGATTTTACTAAGTAAGGGAGGCTTTAATGAAGAAGAAACATTTAAAGCTTATAATATTAATAATGTAATTAAGGGAGATAATTCTAATTTTGAAGAAATGATTAGTAAGATTAATCCTGATAGTAAAGAGAAGTATCTGATACAGATACCTAGTACTATAGGGTTAACTATAGATATGATAGAAAAATTACCTTCAAATGTTGATGTTAGGGTTATTGGGGGACTTACTGAAGAGTATGCTAAGAGTACTGCTTATAATTGGGATAATCTTAGAGAGAATGCAACGTATTCTAAGGGTGAACTTATCGATATTTTAAAGAAGATAGAAGAAATAGAAAAAGGAATAGATCCTAATTGGAATGATTATGAAAAAGCATTATATTTGTATGAGTATTTAAAATATGATATTACTTATAGAACAACTGAATCTAAAGGAAATGATGGTAAACCTCTTGATATTAGAGGAAATACTAATAGAACTAGAACTTGGGATACACTAATAGGACTCACTAATCAATTATCTACTTGTAGTGGATTTGCACATATATATCAAGAATTATGTACTAGACAAGGCATTGAATGTGATAAAATTGGAGGAAAATATTTACTTAATGGAGAAGGAAGTCACGCTTGGAATATCATAACAATTAATGGGCAAAACTTCTTAGTAGATACAATATGGGATGCACAAGATTATGAAAAAGGAATAGACCATGTTACGGCATTTGGAAATGCTGATAGTAATAAATATATAGCACTATGTAGTAAAGATAAACAACAAAACCTATCTAAGATAAATCCTGATTGGATTAAAATGGCACATGAGAAAGTTGCTAAAAATATTCCTAAAGAGCATTTACATCAAGAGAAAGTTGAAAGATTTATTAAAATGAGAGAAGAAGATAGAATAAGGATGAAACAATTAAGAGGAGAACAACTTAATAATAACATAATAGAAAATGACACTATTAATAATGGACTTAGTAGATAATTATAGGAGAAGATGAATGAGAGAAGAATTTATAGATAGTTTTAGTGTTTTGGATATTAATACTAAAAGAAATCAGATTAGTAATGAATTAATAATTATACATGAGTTAATTAAAGAGTTTGAAAATAAAAAGGGAATAGAACCTATAACAAGAGTAAAGAATTATGATACTAATAAGGATGCTAGTTTAACAGAGGGGGAAATGTTAACATTTATATACGAAGATATATATAACATTCAACAAGAACTTATATCATTACTAAACTTATGTGATTAGTAAATATTATAGTAGTATAAGATACAGTTTACAGATAGAAGATGGAAATTATTTTTATATAGTTTCTTTTTTTTAATAGTTATGATAGAATAAGATTTGTAGGTGATTATATGAAAAAATGTGCTATTATTTATAATCCTAATAGTGGAAGAAAGGCTAAATTTAAATATTTACCACAATTTGAAGAAATGCTTCATAATTATGGTTATGATACTGAAACTTATTATACAGAATATAAAGGTCATGCTATAAAAATAGTAGAAAATTTAGAACTAGTAGATTTAGTTTTATCTATTGGGGGAGATGGAACATTTAATGAATCAGTTACAGGTAATTACAGGAGAAAAGATCGTCTTGTATGCGCCCATATTCCTTGTGGTACTACTAATGATATTGGAGCTATGATGGGATATGGCAAAAATATGCTTACCAATCTAAAAATGACACTTGAAGGTGTTGTTAAACAAGTAGATATATGTATGATTAATAATAAACCTTTTATATATGTGGCTACTGTAGGTAAATTTGCGGATATTCCTTATGAAACACCTAGAGAACTTAAGAAAAAGATTGGATATTTAGCTTATATTAAAGAGGGAGCAAGATCTTTATTTGATAAAACTAATCTTAATGAGATAGTGTATGAAATAGATGGAGTAGAGTATAGAGGATTATTTTCTTTCGTAATTGTATCTAATGCTAATAGAATAGCTGGAATTAATAATTTTTATAAAGATGTTAAATTAGATGATAATAAATTTGAACTTTTACTATGTAATATATCAAAGAAAAAAGATATTCTTAGGAGTTTATATTTCTTAACTTTATATGATGTACATAAAGTACCTGGACTATATTTATATAAGACAGATAACTTAAAAATTAAATTCATTGACAAGCCAAAAAAGCCTTGGTGCATTGATGGAGAAATGCTAGATCCTTTTGTAGATAATTATGAAATAAAAATAGATAAAAGTCTTAAGATGATGATACCAAATAAAAATGTAGATAAATTATTTGTTAATAAGATATGAAATATATAGCAATTGGATTAATTAAGATATATCAGATGATTCCTGGTCCTTGGCATGGATGTTGTAAATTTAGACCAACATGTTCAGAATATGCTATTGGAGTATTTAGAGAATGGGGATTTATAAAAGGATTTTATTTGACTAGTAGAAGAATTCTTAGATGTAATAGTATAAATAAGGGTGGATATGATCCAATACCTTTGAAGGAGGATAAAGATGGAAAAAAAAGTTAATAAACAAAGAAAGGATTATTTAAGTTGGGATCAATATTTTATGGGAATTGCTAAATTATCTGCACTTAGAAGTAAAGATCCTAATACACAAGTTGGAGCATGTATAGTAAGTAATGATAATAGGATCCTATCAATAGGATATAATGGTACACCGAATGGATTTCATGATACAATATTTCCTTGGGATAGAGAGGGGAAACCACTTGATACAAAATACCTATATGTATGTCATGCTGAGATGAATGCAGTACTTAATTACCGTGGAAACAGAAAAGAATTAGAGAATGCTAAAATATATGTAGATTTATTTCCATGTAATGAATGTGCAAAAATAATTATTCAAGCAGGAATTAAAGAAGTTGTATATTTATGTGATAAATACGCTAATACAGATTCAGTTATTGCATCAAAGAAATTGTTTGATTGTTGCGGAGTAAAGTATAGTAAAATTGAGCTATCAGAGCAAGAAATCAAGCTTGATTTATAATATTATGCATAAAAAACTTTACTTTTTTCAAAAATGGGTATATAATGTATTTACATTTTTGATTTGCGCTCATAGCTCAATTGGATAGAGCGTTTGGCTACGGACCAAAAGGTTTGGGGTTCGAATCCCTATGGGCGCGCCATTATGTAGAACCATAGCACATTATGTGCTTTTTTTCTTTGTAAAAAGTGTTGTATATATAGAAAATATATGGTATAATTTAATTGTTCTTGACAAAGAGTGGCTGAAAAATCCACTCTTTATTGTTGATATAAGGAGGTAATATGGAAACAGAAATTAGAAAATTAATAGAAGGAGAAGTTAACAAATTAGGAATATCAATTGATAGTATTGTTTATGAAAAAGAAGGAAGTAACTATTTTTTAAGAATTGTTATTGATCGTGATGAAATTATTGATATTGATACTTGTGTAGAAGTTACTAATATAATTAATCCATTACTTGATAAATGTGATATGCTTACTGATAGTTATATTTTAGATGTTTCTACTAAAGAGAAGGGTGGTAAAGATGAATAGTAAACAAGCAAAAGAATTTATGAAAGCTGTTGATGAGATAGTTAAAGAAAAGGGAATAGATAAAGATGTTATTATCGAAGCTATGGAATCAGGAATGGCTAATGCTTATAAAAAGAATACTGGTATAGCTAATGTTAAAGCTAAAGTTAATCCTGAAACAGGACAAATTAGATTATTTACTTATAAGATAGTTGTTCCTGAAGTTACTGATGAAGAGACACAAATATCACTTGAAGATGCTAAGAAAATTGTAGATGATATTCAAGTAGATGAAACTATCGATACAGAAGTTAAAATTATTCCAGAAGAATTTGGAAGAGTAGCAGTATTATCTGCTAAACAAATAATTGTACAAAAAGTTAAGGAAGCAGAAAAAAATCTTGTTAATGAAGAATTTAAAGATAAACAAGATGAAATACTTATAGGTACTTTATCAAGAGAAGATTCTAAGAACTATTATGTTGATTTAGGTAGAGCTCATGGAGTATTACCTAAGGATGAAATTATCCCAGGAGAAAAATTAGTAATGGGATCTTCAATAAAGGTATATGTTTCTAAAATAGAATTTGGTACTAAAGGAATATTTATATTATTATCTAGAAGTCATTATGGATTTGTTAAAAGACTTCTTGAAAATGAAATACCTGAACTTAGTGATGGCACAGTAATGTTATATTCAGTAGCAAGAGATGCTGGTAATAGAAGTAAAATCGCAGTATATACTGAATATGATAAAGTTGATCCAGTAGGAGCTATTATTGGAGAAAAAGGATCTAGAATTAATAGAGTTCTTAATCAATTAAATGGGGAGAAAATAGATGTAATTTTATATGATAAAGATCCTGTTAAATTTATACAAAACGCACTTAGTCCTGCTAAAAATGTAGAAGTTAGAATTATAGATGAGAAAAATAAAGAAGCTTTAGCTATTGTAAATGACGAAAATTCTTCATTAGCTATAGGTAAAAAAGGACAAAATGTTAAGTTAGCATCTAGATTAACTAAATATAAAATTATGATTAAAAAAGCTGGAGAACTTGATGAAGAATAAAAAAATACCAATGAGAAGTTGCGTTATTACAAAAGAAAAGTTACCTAAAGGAGAACTACTTAGAATAGTTAAATGTCCTGATGGCACAATTTGTGTTGATGAAACAGGAAAATTAAATGGTAGAGGAGCATATATTAAAAAAGATATTAGTGTCTTAGAAAAAGCAATTAAAAGTAAAATACTAGAAAGAGTATTAGAGACAAAGATTGATGATGAGGTATATGAAAAAATAAAAAATATAATTAATAATTAGGAGGTGTTTTATAATGATGAGTGTAATGGAATATGCAAGTGATGTTAATAAAAAGACTGATTATATTTTAGAATTATGTAAAAAGTTAGATATTAAAGTTAATTCTTTAGAAGATATGCTAACAGATGATGACATAATACTTCTTGATAATGAAATTGAAAACACTGATTTTGATGAAGAAGAATCTTTAGAAGAAGAGAGTGAAAAAATAGATGATGATTTTGAAGATTCTTATGTAGAAGAACTTGAAGAAATAGAAGTAGAAGCTACTATTAAGAAGAAAAAGAATAATAAGAGTAAAAAAGATAATAATAACAAGAATGAGAATAAGAATGAGAAGTTTGCTAAGCAAAAGAAAGAGATGTATAAACATAAGGAGAAATTACAATCTAATATAAATACACAAGATGATTCTATCGTGTTATATACTGAAGGTATGAGTGTAGCGGATTTGGCTAATAAGCTCGATAAGAATGTTGCTGAAATTATTAAGAAATTAATGAGTTTAGGTAAGATTATGAATTTAAATGCAACTATTGATTTTGAAACAGCAGAAATCTTAGCTTTGGAATATGGAAAAACTTTAAAGAAGGATTCTACTAGAGATGAATTTAATTTTGAAGAATTGGAAATTATTGATGATGAGAATGACTTAGTAGAAAGACCTCCAGTAATTACTATTATGGGACATGTTGACCATGGTAAAACAACACTTCTTGATACGATTAGAAAGACTAATGTAGTAGCAGGAGAAGCTGGAGGAATTACACAACATATAGGAGCATATCAAATTGTATATAATGATAAGCCTATTACCTTTATTGATACTCCTGGTCATGCAGCATTTACTGAGATGAGGGCTAGAGGAGCTAGTATTACTGATATTGTTATTATAATAGTAGCTGCTGATGATGGAGTTATGCCACAAACAAAAGAGGCTATTGACCACGCTAAAGCAGCAGGTGTGCCAATAGTAGTAGCAGTTAATAAGATTGATAAGCCTAATGCTAATCCTGATAGGGTACTTACAGAGATGAGCCAAAATGGAATTACTCCTGATACTTGGGGCGGGGATACTTTGTTTGTAAATATTTCTGCTAAAACAGGAGAGGGTATTCCTGAATTATTAGATAACTTACTATTGATTGCAGAGATGCAAGAACTTAAAGCTAATCCTAATAGATATGCATCAGGAACGGTAATTGAAGCTAAGGTAGATAAAAATGAGGGTGTTGTTAGTACAGTTCTTATTCAAAATGGTACTTTAAGATTAGGTGATGCTGTCGTAGTAGGCAATTATGCTGGTAAGATTAGAACTCTTAAAAATGATAAGGGTGAGAACTTAGTAGAAGCTAGTCCTTCAATGCCAGTATCTATTACCGGTATTAGTGAAAGCCCATCAGCAGGAGACAAGTTTATGGCTTTTGAAAATGAGAAGAAAGCTAAAGCTATTTCAGAAGAAAGAATAAGACAAGCTAAAAAGAGAAGTCTTGGTAGCAATAATTCAGTTTCATTAGATGATTTATTTAATAGAATTGAAGCTGGAGAAAAAGAAATTAATGTTATTTTGAAAGCAGATGTTAAGGGTAGTGAAGAAGCTGTTAAGAATTCTTTACTTAAACTTGATGTTGAGGGAATAAGAGTTAATGTTATCAGGAGTAGTATTGGTGCTATTACAGAAAGTGATGTTGTTTTAGCAGCAGCTTCTAAAGCTATTATTATTGGTTTTAACGTTAGACCTAATAATAAGATAGTTGAATATGCTAAAGAAAAAGGTGTAGATATTAGACTTTATAATATTATATATAAAGTAGTTGAAGAAATGGAAGCTGCTATGAAAGGTAAACTTGAACCTATTTATGAAGAAAAAGTTCTAGGTCAAGCAGAAGTTAGGAAACTATTTAAATTTTCTAAAGTTGGAACAATTGCTGGTAGTTATATTATATCTGGAATTGTTAGAAGAGATGCTAAAGCAAGAATTATTCGTGATGGAGTAGTTATATATGATGGTAATATCAATTCAATAGCTAGAGAAAAAGATCAAGTTAAGGAAGTTAAACAAGGAATTGAATGTGGTATTACTATAGAGAATTATAATGATATTAAAGAAGGCGACATTATTGAAGCCTATGAAATTGTTGAGGTAAAGAGATAATGGCTGATAGAAGAAAACTTACAGAGAATGAATATCTTGCTAGAAAAATAGCAAGTATTGATTATGATATGATTGAACAAAAAGAAGGTACTTTCATGTACAATAACTTTTCAGGACATTCTTTTAGTTTTTCAACTTATGATATAGGAAGAAATTGGTTTAATGAAGGACATACTTTAGAAGAGTTTGATGCGCTTGGTGAAGATAGTAGCTACTATGAAATTAAGAAACATAAGAAAGACTATGATACATTTGTTATAGGTTTTACAACTGCTAAACGTCAAAAGGGTATTAAAGATAGAGTTTATAATATTGGTAAAGCCGATTTCAACAAGGGAATAGCATTTGAAAATATTGCTGATATATATAAAAAGAATCCAGATTATTTAAGTGGATATTTAGAAGAAATGGGTAAAAATTGGTTCTTACAGGGAAGTAGTATAGAAGAGGCTGATGAGAAATTTAAAAATAATGGTAACTTCTTAGATGGATACTATAAACAATTAGGAAGAGATTGGTGTATGAACCAGAAAGATGTTAATGATAATGAACTTAATGCTTTTATACCTGTAGATAATAAATTAAAACAAAGATTTATAAGTAGTTTCTCAAAAGGATATCAAGAGATTTTAGGGGAACAACAAACTAAAACAACTAAAAAATAATAATAACTCTTAAGTAGATTTGAGGAGGTATGATTATGAGTGTTAAATTAGAAAGACTTAACAATACTTTTGTAGAAAAAATTAGTGAAATATTACACGACGAAGTTAAAGATAAAGAAGTTAAGTTTGTAACTATTACAGAAGTTAGAATTACAAATGATTTATCTTATGCGAAAGTATACTTTACAACATTAGATGAAGACAAGAAAAAAGTCACTGATTCTTTAAACAAAGCTAGTGGCTTTATTAGAAGTGCTTTATGTGAGAAAGTACATATTAGAAAAATGCCAGAAATACACTTTGTTTATGATGAATCTATCGAATATGGAAAGAAGATTGATGATATTATTGAAAGGATAAATAATGAGAAGTAAGATTAAAGAATTAATCATGAAGAGTAATTCAATAGTCTTACTTACTCATGAAAATCCTGATGGAGATGCCATTGGATGTTCTTTAGCAATGAGTATTCTTTTAGAAAAAGCTCAAAAAGATGTAGATGTAATTATTTCTAAAATTCCTGAACTTTATAAATCTTTAGAAGATATAGATATTATTAAGAGGGATAGTTCTAAAGAATATGATTTAGCTATAGTACTAGATTGTGCTAGTAGAGAGAGAGTAGATCAAGGTAGTGATATTCTTAGTAGATGTAAGAAAATTATAGTTATTGATCATCATATTAGTAATACTAGGTATGGCGATTTAAATTATGTATTAGGTGAAAGTCCAGCTTGTGCTCAAGTTTTATATGGTTTATTTAAAAGTTGGAAAGTAGATATGGATAAGAAGATTGGTACATATCTTATGATAGGGGTACTTACAGATACTGGTGGTTTTAGAAATAATAATGTTAATAAAGATACTTATTTAATGTGTGCTAAAATGATGGAATTAGGTGTGAATATCTATAATTTATATGATAAAATGATAGCAAGAAAAAGTATGGCACAATATCTACTTACAAAAATTGTTCTTGATAGATTAGAATTTTTCTGTAATGGAAAGATTGCTTACTCTTATATTAATAAAGAAGACTTTTTAAAGTGTGGTGCAAAGTTAGGTGACCATGAAGGATTAGTTAATCTTGGTAGAAATATTCAAGGAGTAGAAGTATCAATATTTGTTAGAGAAGATGATAAATACTATATATCTTTTAGATCTAATGGATTAATTAAAGTTAATAAAATAGCAGCTTTGTTTGGTGGTGGTGGTCATGATATGGCTGCTGGGGCTAATTCAGAGATGAATTTAGATAAACTTAGGGAAAAATTAATAATAGAAACTACTAAGGTTTTGAAAGAAAATGATGGGAATACTATTAATAAATAAACCTACAGGATATACTAGTAGGGATATTGTCAATATTATTTCTAAAAAATTTAAGACAAGAAAGGTAGGTCATACAGGAACACTTGATCCTGGGGCTACTGGACTATTAGTAATATGTATTAATAAAGCCTTGAAGATATGTGAATTATTAACTAATCATGATAAAGAATATATAGCAGGTATTACCTTGGGAATAGAAACTGACACACTTGATATGGATGGTATAGTCTTATCAACAGAAACTGTCGATATAGATAAACAGAAAATTATAGAATGTGTTAATTCTTTTAAAAAGACTTATTTACAAGAAGTACCAAAATATTCAGCAATTAAGGTTAATGGAAAAAAATTGTATGAATATGCTAGAAGTAATACTTATGTAGAACTGCCAAAAAAAGAAGTTACTATTCATGATATTCAGATTATTGATGATATATTATATAAAGATGGAAAAGTATATTTTAAGATTAAGTGTCATGTTAGTAAAGGGACTTATATTAGAAGTTTAGTTAGAGATATTGGTGCAAAATTAGGAGTAGTTGCTACTATGAATAGTTTAGAAAGAACTAAATTAGGAACTTTTATATTAAGTGATGCTTATACTTTAGAAGATATTATGAATGATAGTTATAAACTTCTTAGTATAGAAGAGGCTTTACCTGATATTTCTCATTTAGTTGTAGATGATGAAGTAGCCTTTAAAGTTAAAAATGGTGTAGCTATCAACAGATTTGTTGATACAGAAATGAAATTTATATTTGACAAAGATAACAATTTATTAGCATTATATAAAAATGATAATGATAAAGCGCGAGTTTACAAAATGTTTTAGTAAACTCTTTTTTGTGTAAAGTCGTTGTTTTAATAGGCTTTTAATATACTTATTTATAAAAAAATGCTATAATAATGGTGTAGATTTACATGAGGTGAGATGATGAAACTTACAAGAGATGTCGTTAAAGAAATATCAAATATCAAAAATGAACCAGAATGGATGAGAGAATTTAGAATTAAAGCATTCGAATGTTTTGATAAAATGGAGAACCCAAAATGGGGACCAGAACTAAATATTGATTTTGATACTATTACTTATTATAAAAAAAGAACAGAAGAGCTTACTAATGATTGGGAAAAAATTAGTTGTGCTATTAGGAATGAGTTTAGAGATTTAGGAGTAATCGATGCAGAAAATAAATATTTAGATGGAATTGGAGCACAATATGATAGTGAAGTAATTTATCATAATATGATTAAAGAATTAGAAGATAAGAATGTTATATTTATGGATACCGATAGTGCTTTAAAGAAATATCCAGAACTATTTAAAAAATACTTTAATAATTTAGTTAAATATGATGAAAATAAATATACTGCTTTAAATGGGTGTGTTTGGAGTGGAGGAACATTTATCTATATTCCTAAAAATACTAAATTAGATAGACCTTTACAAAGTTATTTTAGAATTAATAGTAAAAATATGGGGCAGTTTGAAAGAACATTAATTATAGTAGATGATAATAGTGAGCTTCATTATATAGAGGGGTGTACTGCTCCTACATATACAGAAGATGCTTTACATGCAGCAGTTGTAGAAATATATGTTGGTAAAAATGCTAAATGTAGATATACTACTATTCAGAATTGGTCTAGTGACGTATATAATTTAGTTACTAAAAGAGCTATTGTTGAAGAGAATGGACTAATGGAGTGGATAGATGGAAATGTTGGTGCTAAAACAAATATGAAATATCCTTGTTGTATTTTGAATGGTCCTTATGCAAGGGGTAGTTGTATAACAGTAGCGGCGGCAGGCAATGGGCAAATACAAGATACAGGAGCTAAAATGATACATCTAGCGCCATATACAAAAAGTAATATTGTTTCTAAATCAATTGCTTCAAATGGTGGTAATGCTACTTATAGAGGTACTGTTAGAATTAGTAAAAATGCAATACATTCTATTAGCAATGTTAAATGTGATACTATTATATTAGATAAAAAATCTAAAAGTGATACAATACCAACAAATATTGTTGATAATGAAAGTTCTTATTTAGAACATGAAGCAACAGTATCTAAAATAGAAGAAGATAAGTTATTCTATTTAATGAGTAGAGGTATTGATGAAGATAAAGCTAAAGAATTAATAATCTTAGGATTTATTAGTGCTTTTAGAGATGAATTACCAATGGAATATGCTGTTGAGTTAAATAGATTACTTAAAGATAATATTAGTTAGTATTACAAAAATTTTTGGAGGTGAATATGAAGAAATTTTTAATTGTATTACTTATATTACTATTAGGATTTGGAGGGTATATATTATATGATACTAAAACTAAAGAGAAAATTCCTAGACTAGAAACTTTAGAGGATGTTGTTAGTATTGATGAACTATATGTATATGGTACTCATCTAAATATGCATGGAAAAATTAATAGTGATAAAAATTTAGAATTTGTATTATACAATGGAGAATTTATTGTTAGAAAGATTAATTTTGATGATGGAGAATTCAATTTTTCTGATAAAGTTAATGAGGGAATGTATTTAGATGATATTCCGAGAGGAAACTATTTCTTGTTTTTAAGATACAAAGATACAAATGATAAAGGAGAAGAAATATACAAATATTATAGTTTAAAGAATGATACAACTTATAAAGAAACAACTTATTATACATTAAGTAATGTTAATAATAAGATTACTATCAATAGTGAAGAGAGTTATCCTACTATGATGATAAATGTTGTAGAGAATACTGATAGTAATGTATATGATATAGTACTTGATCCTGGACATGGTGGTATGGATGGTGGTGCTAGTAGATATGGATATAAAGAATCTGATTTTACATTAGATTTAGCCATGAAAGTTAAAAGTAAATTAGAAGAAGCTGGACTTAAAGTTAAGCTAACTCATGAAGAAGGACAATTAACTACTAATAGTATACTTTCTGAATACGGAGTTCATGGTAGAGCGGTTATTCCTTATGAAGTTCATGCTAAATATGTATTTTCTATTCACTTTAATAGTAACAATTTAGCTTCAGTTAATGGACTTGAAGTATATACAGCCGATAATATCAACTATGATTATGCTAAAACACTAGCAAAAAACATTACTGATGCTTCTGGACTTAATTATTCTACTAATAAGATAAGTAAAGTTATGGATGGTATTTATACAAGAACATTTAAAGAAAGTGATATTGAAAATTCTGCAAAGGAAAATACCGATAAAGGAAGAGTTCCTTATGATATAACTACTAAATCTAATTACTATTATATTATTAGAGAAACTGGTGGTATTGTTACTGGGGCTTATGTGGATGATAGAAATGAAGAAATAACAGGTAATCCATATTATAATAGTAATATAGGTAGTGAAGCTTACTTATTAGAACTTGGGTATATTTCTAATAAAGATAATTTAGATAATTTAATTAATAATCTTGATAAATATGCTTTAGGAATAGCTAATAGTATTATACCATTATATAAAAAGGTAGATAATAATCAATAAATAGACAATATATTAATATTTAGAATACTTAATTATGTAAAGTATGTGTTAAATTTAGGAAAAGTTAAAATTGTAATTTTAATTTTTCTTTTTTTTGCATTTTTTGATAAATAGTATATAATTTTAGTATTTTTTTAATTATATTAATAGATAAAGATTTAAATATTGACTAATTTTTAAATTTGGAATAGGTAAAAGAACTTTTTTTCAATTTTTCGATTTGATTTATATTATGACGATATGGTATATTTTTCCATGAAAGGAGGAAAATATGATTAATCAAATTACTTTAGTGGGTAGAATAGTTAGAACACCAGAACTTGAGCTTACTGAAAATGGAAAGAAAATTGGTCGCTTAACTTTAGCTGTTCCAAGGGAATACAAAAATATTAATGGTGAATATGATACGGATTTTATTGATTGTACATTATGGACAGGAGTTGCTGAAAGTGCTAATGAATATTGTAAATCTGGAGATATTCTCGGTATAAGAGGAAAGGTTCAATCAAGAATTATAGAAAAAGAAGATGGAACTAAATATAAGAAAATGGAAGTTGTTGCAGATAGAATTAGTTTCTTAGCTTCTTCAAAAAATGGTAAAGAAGTTAGTAATACCGAGACAACATTGGAAAATACTGAAGATAATATTAAAGAGAATAATTCTAAGGATTCAGATGAGATGGTTAAAGAACAAAATGAACGTGGTGAAAAAAGCGACAAACCTGGTAAAAAGAAAAGATAAATCTTTAATTTTTAAGAATTTATAGTAGAATTATTTAATAGAGAGGAATAGGAGTTATGTTTTTAGGTTATAGATTAAGAGAATTAAGGGCAGAAAGAAATATTAGTCAAGGAAAACTTGGAGAAATGCTAGGAGTAACGAAGGTATCTATTTCTTGCTATGAAAAAGGAACAAGAGTTCCCAGTATGGATATTCTTGTTAAGATTTTAAATGCTTTTAATGTCCCAGCTGAATATTTGTTAGGTAGAGAAATTAATGCTGTATGCGAAGATGACGAGGATGGTGTTATTTTAAAGCTATCTACTGATGATATAGAAATTATTCGTGAAGTTAGAGGAAATCCTTCCTTATATAACTGTGTAGCAGCAGATCCGAAGAGATTTTTTGCTAATGCCTATAAGAATAAAGTTAAAAGTGAAAAAAAATAGATATAATATTAAGGTTTTATGGTATAATATTTCTAAGAAAGAAGGAATGTCATGATAGATGTATGTGATTTATTTAAGAAAGATTATATCGACAAAGATGTTGTTGTTTGTGGATGGATAAGAAATCACCGTAAACAAAAGGAATTTGGTTTTATTGATTTTAACGATGGAACTTGTTTTAAAAATTTACAAATTGTTTATGATAATAGTTTAGAGAATTTCGATGATATTCAAAAGTTACATATAGGTAGTGCTATTGAAGTTCATGGTAAAATTATCAAATCTGAGGGTGCTGGTCAAGCAATAGAAATGAAATTATTATCTTATAAGTTGTGTGGAGATTGTCCAGAAGATTATCCTATTCAACCAAAAAGACATTCAAGAGAATTTTTAAGAGAACAAGCTTATCTTAGAACTCGTACTAACTTATTTGGTGCAGTATTTAGAGTTAGAAGTGTTGCAGCTTATGCAATTCATAAGTTTTTCCAAGATGATGGATATGTTTATTTTCATGCTCCAATAATTACAGCTAGTGATTGTGAAGGTGCTGGAGAAATGTTCCAAGTAACTACTTTGGATATGGATAGAGTTGCTAAAAGCGGAGAAGTAGATTATAGTAAGGACTTTTTTGGTAAGAAAGCTGCTCTTACAGTTAGTGGTCAACTTCAAGCAGAAACTTTTGCACTTAGCTATAAAAAAGTTTATACTTTTGGACCTACTTTTAGAGCAGAGAATTCAAATACAAAAACACATGCTTCAGAATTTTGGATGATTGAACCAGAAATTGCTTTTTGTGATTTAGAAGGTGACATGAATATTATGGAAAATATGCTTAAATTTGTAGTTAAGTATGTTTTAGATAATTGTCCTGAAGAAATGGAATTCTTTGATAAATTTGTAGAAAAAGGATTATTAGACAAACTAAATAAACTACTTAATAGTAAATTTACTAGAGTTGATCATGAAGAAGTAATATCTATTTTAAAAAAGGCTCCAGTTAAATGGGAATTTGAACCAGAATATGGAGAAGATATTGCAAGAGAACATGAAAAATATATTACTGAATACTTTAATGGACCAGTATTTATTAAAAATTGGCCAAAAGATATCAAAGCTTTTTATATGAAGCAAAACGATGATGGTAAAACGGTAGCTGCTGTTGAT
Source organism: uncultured bacterium (assembly GCA_905215635.1). The sequence continues at coordinate 20,997 of CAJMQX010000001.1, forward strand.
TTGGAGGTTCCTGGTGCAGGAGAACTTATGGGTGGAAGTCAAAGAGAAGAAAATTACGATAAGTTACTTAATCGTATTCGTGAACTTGGTATGAAAGAAGAAGACTTTGATTGGTATTTAAATTTAAGAAAATTTGGTGGTTGTGTTCATTCAGGATTCGGTATGGGATTTGAAAGACTTATTATTTATTTAACTGGTGTTGATAATATAAGAGATGTAATTCCTTATCCAAGAACTCCTGGTAATTGTGATTATTAAAAAATTAAACTACATTAATTATTAATTAGTGTAGTTTTTTCAATATTTACCAATTATTATTTTGATTTATATGAGAATACTAATAACAAAAGGAGGTATGAAATGAAAAAAGCTTTATGTTTTTCTTTACTTGGAATTTTAGTTCTTACAGGATGTGGTGCGGGTGCTACTGATACGATGAGCTGTACTTATGAAAATACTAATGGTACTTTAACTACTAAAACTAAATATGATGTTGATTATGAAGGTAAAGAAGTTAAAAAAGTTAGAATTACCTATGATTATAAACAAGATAATACTACTGATACTGATAATGATGGAAAAAAGGATATTCCTGGTGTTGGTACTGGTACAGATGGTACTACTAATGATACACAAAAGAATGATGATGGTATTATCGATGGTGTTATAGGTAGTGCAATAGATCAGATAATTGGTGGCGTTACAGATACTATTTTGGATGTAGCAGGATTAAAAGATAGACATGCAACAGTACAAAATAGATATGGTAATATAGCTGGTTTCTCAGTACAAAATACTACTGATACTGATAATAATTATATAGTTACATATGTAATTGATTATGATACAATTAGTGATACTGATTTAGGTACTTTGAATTTATCTAGAAATATTAATACTTTAAGAGATAATTACACTAAACAAGGTTATACTTGTAGTAAGTAATAATCTCTTTTTTAGTTGAATAATACTTCTATTTGTTATATAATTATTAATGAATAGAGGTGTTTTTTATGAATAAATTTAAAACAATGGATGCTAATGAAGCGGTTAGTAATGTAGCTTATAAATTTAGTGAATTATGTGGTATATATCCAATTACTCCAGCTTCTCCTATGGCGGAGAAAATAGATATACTAGCCAATAGTGGTGAGCTTAATTTTTTTGATAATAAAGTTAAAATAGTAGAAATGCAATCAGAAGCTGGAGCAGTAGCTTTGGTTCATGGAGCTTTGCAGTCAGGTGTTTTAGCTTCTACTTTTACAGCTAGCCAAGGACTTTTATTAATGATTCCAACACTTTATAAGATGGCTGGAGAAATGCTTCCTGGAGTATTACATGTAGCAGCTAGAAGCTTAGCTACACATGCTCTTAGTATTTTTGGAGACCATCAAGATGTATATGCTATTAGATCAACAGGCGTATGCATGTTGTGTTCTGCTAATCCACAAGATGCTTATAATATGGCAGCAGTAGCACATCTTTCTGCTATTAAAGCATCACTACCATTTGTTAATTTCTTTGATGGCTTTAGAACTAGTCATGAAATAGATAAAATTAAATTAATGGATATGGAAAAAATTAAAGAATTAATTGATAAAGATGCTTTAAATAATTTTAGAGAAAAAAGTATGAGTAATAAAAATTATAATACTAGAGGAACTGCACAAAATGATGATATATATTTTCAAAATACAGAAGTAAGAAATAAATATTATGAAGATGCTACTGAAATAGTTGTTGACTATATGAATAAGGTTAATGAAGTAACTGGATCTAATTTTAAACCTTTTAACTACTATGGTGATAAGTCTGCTGATAGTATTATTATAGCTATGGGTAGTGTATGTGATACTATTAGAGAAACAGTTGATTATTTAAATAGTCAAGGACATAAATATGGAATGGTAGAAGTTCATTTATATAGACCTTTTAGTAATAAATATCTACTAGATGTAATTCCTGATAGTGTTAAAAATGTAGCTGTTTTAGATAGAACAAAAGAAATTGCTGCCGGTGGAGAACCATTATATCTAGATGTAGTAGCAGCACTTAAGGACATGAACGTAGATGTTATTGGTGGTAGATATGGATTATCTTCAAAAGATACTACACCAGCACAAATTAAAGCTGTATTTGATTTTATGAATAGTAAGGAAAAACATCATAACTTTACAATAGGAATAAATGATGATGTTACTAATCTTTCATTAGATATTGATGATAGTTTTGTTATTCCTAATGAAATGACAGAATTCTTAATATATGGATATGGCTCTGATGGAATGGTATCTACTTCTAAAGATATGATTAAGATAATTGGAGACCATACTGATAAATATGTTCAAGGATATTTTCAATATGATTCAAAGAAATCTGGAGGAGTAACAAGAAGTCATATGAGAATATCTGATAAGGAAATTAGATGTCCTTACTATGTTAACAATCCATCTCTAGTAGTAGTTTCTAAAGAAGAATATATTTATAAATATGATGTTATTGATAATTTAATTGATAATGGTACTTTATTTTTAAATACTAAATTAGATAAAGATACATTAATTAAGTCACTTCCTAATAAAATTAAATATTTATTAGCTAAAAAGAAGATTAATTTTTATATAATTGATGCTTATAAATTAGTTAATGAATTAGGACTTAAGAATAAGATTAGTACTTGTATGGAAATATGTATATTTGATATTATTAAAATCTTAGATACTAATAAAGTAAAAGGAATTATGAAAGATACTAATGTTAAGAGATTTTCTCATAAAGGAGAGAGTGTTGTTAATGTTAATAATAGAATTGTAGAAGAAGCAGTAGAATATGTCATTAAAGTAGATATTGATAATAATTGGATAAATCTTTCATATAAAGAAAAAGATAATTTATCTTTTGATGAAACAATAGGTCTTCTTAAAGGAAATAGTTTACCTGTTAGTGCTTTTATTGATAGAAAATCAGGAATATATCCTGGTGGTAGTACTAAGTATGAGAAAAGAGATATTGCTGAGAATGTACCTTGTTGGAGTAAAGAAAATTGTATTCAATGTAACCAATGTGCTTTTGTTTGTCCTCATGCCGTTATTAGACCTTATTTATTAGATAAAGATGATAATTATGATGAGGCAATTATTAGTATGTTTCCTAAAGATAAAAAATATGCAATAGGAATTAGTTATAAAGATTGTACAGGATGTGGTCTTTGTGCTAATGTATGTCCTGGAAAAATGGGAAATAAAGCTTTGGTGATGGAAAAGTATGATAAGGAAAAGTTTAATAATGATAATTATGAGTATTTAAATAAAAATAAAGTTAATTACGAAGCTCCAATTATCAATGTTAAAAATATTGGCTTTACTGATCCTAAATTTGAATATTCTGGAGCTTGTGCTGGTTGTGGAGAAACAGCTTATATTAAAAACTTAACACAAGTATTTAACAATAATTTATTTATTGCTAATGCTACTGGATGTTCATCAATATATGGTGCTAGTGCACCTTCTACACCTTATTCTATTCCATGGGCTAACAGTCTATTTGAGGATAATGCTGAATTTGGTTTAGGTATTAAACAAGGAATTAACATAAAAAGAGATAAAATTAAAAAGTATATGGAAGATAATATTTGTCCTACTTTTGAAAAATGGATAAATAATATGGATAATTACAAAGAATGTGTAGAAGTATACAAAGAGATTGATTTTAAAGAACATCCTTACTTAGAAGAATTTAAAGATTATATTGTACCAAAATCTATGTGGATTGTTGGAGGAGATGGATTTGCTTATGATATTGGATATGGAGGACTTGACCATGTACTATCAACAAATGAAGATATTAATATTTTAATTCTTGATACAGAAGTATATTCAAATACAGGAGGACAATCTTCTAAATCTAGTAATATTGGTTCAATAGCTTCATTTACTGCTAATGGTAAAAATAATTATAAGAAAGATTTAGCTAGAATTGCGATGTGTTATTCACATGTATATGTAGCGTGTGTAAATATAGGATATAATAAGGAACAATATTTGAAAGCTTTACAAGAAGCTAATAATCATAAAGGCCCTTCAATTATTATTGCTTATGCTCCTTGTATTGAACATGGTATTAAAACAGGAATGGAACATAGTTTAAATGATGCTTATTTAGCTTCTAAATGTGGATATTTCCTAACATTTAGATATAATCCTGATACTAAAATATTTAGTTTAGATTCAAAAGATATTGATTATGAGAAATATGATGAATTTCTAGCTAATGAAAATAGATATGCTAATTTAAAGAAAGTTAATCCTGATGGAGCTAAAGAATTAATCGAAAAGCAGAAAGAATGGGCTAAAGATAGATATAACTATTATAGTAAATTATAATTATATATTGAAATATCTTTATTAGATGCTATAAGTCTTTAGAGATATTTTAATAATTATAAATTTATTAGTATATTTTTGCTATGATAGTTAATAATAATAATGTCATATAAAAATATGGCAAGAGAAAGTCAGATATATTGTATTCTGACTTTTTTCTTTGTAAACTATGATACTTATAGTTAAATAATT
>CAJMQX010000002.1 GCA_905215635.1 uncultured bacterium
TTTCAACAAACGTAATAGTATTAATAATTATATAAAAGAAAGAAGGAAAATTATGAAATTAATTATTAAAAAAAATATTTTGTTAGAAAATTTGCTTAATACATCAAAAGCGATATCTAGCAAAAATTTAATTCCTATTTTAACAGGTATAAAATTCGAATTAACAGATGAAGGATTATATTTATCAGCAAGTGATTCAGATATCTCAATAAGAACATTTATTGAAAAAAAGGATATTACTAAAATAGAACAAACAGGAAGTGTTGTTATAAGTGGAAAGTATATCGTAGAAATTATTAGAAAATTACCTGATACTGATATTACTATAGAAGTAATAGATGGATATAATATGATTATCCAAACAGCAGGATCTGAATTTAATTTAAATGGAATAGATCCTAATGAATTTCCAAATTTAGATTTGGAAGAAACAAAAAATCCAATTGTTTTAAATCCAGTTGTATTTAAGACAATTATTAACCAAACATTTTTTGCAACATCTTTATCTGAGACTAGACCTTTATTAACAGGAATTAACTTTAAACTAGCTGGAGATATATTAGAAGTATTAGCTACAGATAGTTATAGATTAGCTAAAAAAGAAATTAAGCTTAAAGATAGTTATGAAAATGAATTTAATTTAGTTATTCCAGGTAAAAATTTATTAGAATTGGCCAGAATAGTAGAAGATGATAAAGAAAATATTTATTTACATGTATTTAATAATAAAGTATTATTTAAATATAAAAATATTATCTTTTTATCAAGATTAATTAGTGGTACTTATCCTGTTAGTTCTAATATTATACCTAATGAATTTAAGATTGATATAGAATGTGATTATAGTACATTATTTGATATGATAGATAGAGCATCATTACTTACTTCAGATAAAGATAAAAATACTATTAAATTAGTACTTGCTAATAAAGAATTGACAATATCATCTAATTCACCAGAAATAGGTAAAGTAGAAGAAAAAATTAGTATCGATAATAGCTCTAATATATCAATATCATTTAGCTCTAAATATATGCTAGAAGCTATTAAAAGCTTTAATAGTGAAAAAATACATATATTAATGAATGATGATAATTCTCCAATTATTGTTAAAAGTGATAAAGAGACGTCATTAGTTCAATTAGTATTGCCTATAAAAACATATTAAAATATATAAAAAAACGAGTAAATATATTAAATTATTTACTTTTTTTTATGAATTCTACAAATTTTGACAAATTTCGACATTTAAATATGCTTTAATAGTCGGACTGAAAGGGGGATATTATGTACGAAATTGATTTATCAACAAATATGTTGATAGGTATTTCTGAAAAACATACAAAAGTGATTACTTCTACAGAAGAATTTGTAATAGAGGAAAATTGCAACCATATTATCAACAATTCTTGTCAATATTTTGGAAGTACATTGAGAGAAAGAATAAATTTTACAAATAGAATAGTGAAAATGAAAAGTAAAGCACCAATTATAATAGAAGATACTAGAAATATAATCTTTTTTCCAATAAAATCTATTAAAGAAGATACTAATATTTGGATATCATATAATAATTTAGAAACTTATGAAAAAATAGGTAAAAAAACAAGACTGATTTTTAAAGATAAATCACACTATATTCTTGATTGTTCATATTATATTATTGATAATCAAGTAACAAGAAGTTTAATATTGGATTATGAAATAATTAAAAGAAGAAAAAGTTTAGAAAAATGAACTTTTTCCTTTTATTTCAAGGGTTTTTATGGTATAATTATATTGTTATTAAATAAATATTTAATATTTACGAGCGTGATATATAATGAGTAATAAAAAGTATGAAAATTTTAAATTTAACATTAAAAAATTTTAGAAATTATGATAAATTAGACATTAGTTTTAATAACAAATTAAATATCATTATAGGAAATAACGCTCAAGGAAAAACAAATATTTTAGAAGCTATTTATTTTTTATCAATAACTAAATCATTTTTACCAGTAAATGAAAAAAATGTCATTAAAAGAGGAGAAGTATTTTCTTCAGTTAAATGTACTTTAGATAATAAAAAGAAATTATTTTTATCGCTTAATGATAATGGTAAAAATTTAAAATTAAATGATTTAGAAATAAAAAAACATAGTGATTTTGTTGGTAATATTAAAACTATTATATTTAGTCCTGATGATTTAAGAATTATTAAAGATGGACCAATTAATAGAAGAAAATATTTGAATATTGAAATAAGTCAATTATATAACAGATATATTAATGTTTTAAATGAATTTAATATCGTATTAAAACAAAGAAATGAATATTTGAAAGTTATTAAAATTGGTAATTATAATAGAGTATATTTTGATATTTTAACGGATAAGTTTGTTTCATTAGCTAAAGAAATATATGGATATCGAAATGATTTTATTATGATGATTAATAATTATATAGGTAATATATATAAAGAAATATCTGGATGTGGTGGACTATATTTGAAATATGTTACTAATATTAATTTAGATGATGATAATATAGCTAATAGTTTAAGAAATAAATTAGATAATTGTTTTGATAGAGAAGTTATTTATGGTAATACCTTAATAGGACCTCATAGAGATGATTTCTTATTTAGAATAGAAGATATTGATTTATTGATAAATGGGTCACAAGGACAGCTTAAAATGGCTATAATAGCCTTAAAATTAGCTGAGATTAGTGTTTTTTATGAGGTATGTGGAGAAAATCCAATACTTTTACTTGATGATATGTTTAGTGAATTAGATATAGAAAAAAGAAATAAAGTATTAAAATATTTAGATAGAGATATTCAAACTATAATAACTACTACTGATTTAGATAGTATTGATGATGAATTGGTTAAAGATTCATATGTATATAAAATAGAAAATGGAGCAGTAATTTATAAAAATTATGACTAAAGGAAGGATACGTGATAATAATGGAAGAAATAAAGAAAGAACATTATGATGCTTCGGATATTCAAGTATTAGAGGGACTTGAAGCTGTTAGAAAAAGACCTGGTATGTATATAGGTACTACTGATATTAAAGGACTTCATCATTTGGTTTGGGAAATAGTAGATAACTCAATAGATGAAGCTTTAGCTGGTTATTGCAAAAATATTGAAGTAGTTATTAACAAAGATAATTCAATAACAGTTAAAGATGATGGACGTGGTATACCTGTTGATGTACATCCTAAGACAAAAATGTCTACAGTAGAAACAGTTTATACAGTACTTCATGCAGGAGGTAAATTTGGCGGTGGCGGATATAAGGTATCAGGAGGACTTCATGGTGTTGGTGCTTCTGTTGTTAACGCATTATCTAAATGGGTAGAAGTAAAAGTATATAAAAATTCACAAGTGTATTTTGTTAGATTTGAAAATGGAGGTCATACTGTAGAACCTCTTAAAGTAATTGATAAATGTAGTCCTGATAGAACAGGTACAACAGTTACTTTTAAACCAGATCCTGAAATATTTGATAGTGAAATATATGATTATGATACTTTAAAGGTTAGAATTAGGGAATTAGCTTTCTTAAACAAAGGATTATCTATTACTTTAAGAGATGATCGTGATATGGAAGATACTACTGGTGAAACTTTCTTATATGAAGGTGGAATTAGTGAGTATGTTAGATTTATTAATCAAGGAAAGACTCCTATTCATGATAATATAATTCATTTGTCTGGAGAAGAAGATGGAGTATTCTTTGAAGTTGCAATGCAATATAATTCAGGCTATAATGATAATATTTATTCATTTGTTAATAATATTAATACTCATGATGGTGGAACACATGAAGAAGGAGTTAGAAGAGCTTTAACAAGAGTTATTAATACATATGCTAGAAAGAATGGTATTTTAAAAGAAAAAGACGATTCATTAACTGGAGATGATGTTAAAGAAGGACTTACAATGATAATTTCTTGTAAACATCCTAATCCACAATTTGAAGGACAAACTAAAGGAAGACTTGGAAATTCTGAGGTTAGAAAATTGGCTGATAATGTTTTTTCTCAAGGATTTGAAAGATTTTTATTAGAAAATCCAGATGAAGCTAAGACAATTGTAAATAAAGCAATGCTTGCATGTAGAGCTAGAAATGCTGCTAGAAAAGCCCGTGAGATTACCAGAAAAACAGATTTAGCTACTACTAACTTCTTTGGTAAATTATCAGATTGTAAAAGTAAAGATCCAAAAATATCAGAAATATTTATAGTCGAGGGGGATAGTGCCGGTGGAAGTGCTAAGAAAGGAAGAGATTCCTTAACGCAAGCAATATTACCACTTAGAGGTAAGATATTAAACGTTGAAAAAGCTAGATTAGATAAGGCTTTATCTAACGAAGAAATTAGGACAATAATTACTGCATTTGGTACAGGTATAGGAGAAGAATTTGATTTAAATAAACTTAGATACGATAAAATAATAATTATGACCGATGCCGATGTCGATGGGTCTCATATTAGAGTATTATTATTAACTTTATTTTATAGATTTTTTAAACCTATAGTAGAAGCAGGCCATGTTTATGCAGCTCAACCACCATTATTTAGAATAATGCATGGTAAAACACGAAAATATGTTCTAGATGAAAAAGAAAAAGAAGAATATTTAGCATCCTTACCTGAAGGCGTTAGAAATAGGGCAGAAATAGCTCGTATGAAAGGACTTGGTGAAATGGATGCTGAAGAGTTAAATGAAACTACTATGGATATAAATAAACGTATTTTAAGAAGAATTACTGTTGATGATTGTGTAGCAGCAGATAAAGTATTTGAAAAACTTATGGGTGATGATGTTGAACCTAGAAGAAGCTTTATAGAGGAAAATGCAAGATTCGTTGAAAATCTTGATATATAGGGGGTGTAGTAATGAACGAAGATAATAATAAAAATTTAGATGAACTTGTTGATAGAGCAATGGAGGATATGAATAATTCTTCAAGTAATGATGTTGAAGAAAATCTTGAAAATACTGCTATTAATGATGAAAATGCTGATGAATTTAGTGGAGTATTTCATGAAAGAGATAGTTTATCTGAGAACAATATTGTTGATGAAGTAGAAAAATCATTCTTAGATTACTCAATGAGTGTTATTACTTCACGTGCAATTCCAGATTTAAGAGATGGACTTAAGCCTGTTCATAGAAGAATATTGTGGAGTATGTATAATTCAGGTTATACTCCTGATAAGCCTCATAGAAAATCAGCTAAAACAGTTGGTGAAGTTATGGGTAATTATCACCCTCATGGTGATAGTTCAATTTATGAAGCAATGGTTAGAATGGCTCAAGATTTTAATCAACGTTATTTACTTATAGATGGTCATGGTAATTTTGGTAATATAGAGGGTGATGGAGCAGCTGCAATGCGTTATACAGAGTCTCGTTTATCAAAATTATCATTAGAATTACTTAGTGATATTCGTAAAAATACTGTTGATATGACTAAAAACTTTGATGAAACACTAGATGAACCAGTAGTTTTACCGAGTAGATTTCCTAATATTTTAGTTAATGGTACTATGGGTATTGCTGTTGGTATGGCTACTAATATTCCACCACATAATTTAAGTGAAGTTATAGATGGATGTGTTGCTTATATTGATAATCCTGAAATAGATACACTTGGTTTAATGGAATATATAAAAGGACCTGATTTTCCTACTGGAGGTATTATTTTAGGTAATTCAGGAATTAAGAAAGCATATGAAACTGGTAGAGGTTCAATTACTTTAAGGAGTAGAGCAGAAATTGTTGAAAATAATAATCATAATTCTATAGTAATTACAGAAGTTCCTTATGGTGTTAATACTATGGAACTTAAAAATAAAGTAGCAGAACTTGTTAGAGATAAGGTTATTGATGGAATATCTGATTATCATACTGATTTAAAAGATGGCGTTAAAATTACTATTACTTTAAAGAGAGATGCTAATCCGCAAGTTGTTTTAAATAATTTATATAAACATACTAATTTTCAAATTCAATATGGTATTATTTTCTTAATGATAGACGCTGGTACTCCAAGAACATTAGGTCTTAAGGATATTATTGCTAAGTATATTGATTATCAGAAAGAAGTTATTATTAGAAGAACTAAGTTTGATCTTGATAAAGATGAAAAACGTGTTCATATACTAGAAGGTTATAAAATAGCACAAGATAATATTGATGAAGTTGTTCAAATTATTAGAAATGCTAAAAGTGATGTTGAAGCAAAAGAGAAGTTAATTAATAGATTTAATTTATCTGATGTTCAAGCTGATGCTATTTTGGAATTAAAATTACGCCGTTTAACTGGTTTAGAAAGAGATAAAATAGAAGCTGAATTAAATGCCTTGTTGATAGAAATTGAAGAGTTAAAATCAATTTTAGCATCAAATCAGAAGGTGTTAGATATAATTAAGAAAGAAATGCTTGAAATAAAGAATAAATATGGTGATGAACGTCGTACACATATTGATATGACTGCAATTGATTATATTGATGATGAAACTTTAATTCCTGAAGAAAAAATAGTTATTACTTTAACTAAAAAGGGATATATTAAGCGTTTACCTGTTGATACATATAAGACTCAACATCGTGGTGGTGTTGGTATTAAGGGTATGACTATTAATGAAGAAGACTTTGTTGAGCAAATGCTTAATTGTTCTACTCATGATTATGTATTATTCTTTACTAATAAGGGTAAAGTATATAGAGTTAAGGGATATGAAATTCCAGAATATAGTAGACAATCAAAAGGATTACCAATTATTAATTTACTTAATATGGAACAAGGTGAATATGTTACTTCTTTATTAAATGGTTCTAAAAATGATAATTGTAAATATTTAGTATTTGCTACTAAGAGTGGTTTAATTAAGAGAACTGATGTTTCAGAATTCTTTAATATTAGATCTAATGGTAAGAAGTTTATTACTTTAAAAGAAGATGATGAGCTTATATCTGTTAAGAATACTAATGGTAAATGTGATATATTAATGGCGGCTTCAAATGGTCGTATGGTTAGATTTTCAGAAGATCTTATTAGAGTTATGGGACGTGGTGCTTCAGGTGTTAGAGGAATTAACTTAGATGGTAGTATTCTTGTTGGTATGGAGATAGCTCTTGAAAATGAAGATATACTAGTTGTTACTGAAAATGGTTATGGTAAAAAGACTCCAATTGATGAGTATCGTATTACTAATAGGGGCGGTAAAGGAGTTAAAACTCTAAATGTTACCGATAAGAATGGATCTATTACAGCATTTAAGACTGTTGATAATACAAAAGATTTAATTATTATTACAAATGAAGGCATAATTATTAGGCTAGCTGTTGATAAGATATCTGAGATGAGCAGGGTAACTCAAGGTGTTAGGTTAATAAACTTAAGAGAAGGACAAAAGGTAAGTTCTATATCAATTGTTGATGCAGATAATGAAGAAGTTACAACTGAAGAAGATTTAAAAGATAGTACTTCTAATTAATAAAAATAGGATATAATTTTAAAAAAAACATGAATTAATCATGTTTTTTATTTTATTTTTAAATTTACCTGTTGATAGAGCATATTATGTTAGTATTAATTATTGGTTTATTTTAGTTCCGACTTCCAGAATTATGTTAACTTCTATGTTTAATTTTTATGTAATTAATAGATTTTATATATATCCCTGTTAATAGAAAGTTTTCAATGTTCCACGTGAAACATTGAAAACTATTAACTAAGTAATATATTATTGAATTAAAAATATAGTTAAATTATTTCCCGGGAAATAAAATACACATATTATGTTAACATTAGTATAATATTTATATATATTATTATTATATAATTTTATAACTATTGATTTGTTATTTATTCTTTCTATAATTAAAATATTTAAACCAATGTTCCACGTGAAACATTGGTTTAAATTTAAATATAATAGTTGTTTATAGTATTATTTTATCGTTTTTAATATATTTATTAATATGATAGGTAAGCTATGTTATTAATATTAACTAATATGTTTTTTATATAGTTCCACGTGAAACATAGTAATACAATTATACTTAATTTTATTTCCCAGGAAATAATTTTATTACGATTTTAATATAGAATATATTTGAAAATATCAATCGTTATAACAATGTTTCACGTGAAACATAGTATTTAATTCTTTTGTAAATTACGTATATGTATTCTATATAAATTGTTTTATAAAAATTTTACTGATTTTATTATATATTTAATACATTAATTTATCATTTATTTTGTGTATAATAAAAACGTTTTGCCAATGTTTCACGTGGAACATTTGATTAACTATTCTGATTATTACTTAATTTTTGTTGTTTTTACATAGATTTATTAAAATAAAATTGTTATTAATATTAGTTTATATATTTTTATATAGTTCCATGTGGAACATAGTAATACAATTACACTTGATTTTATTTCCCGGGAAATAATTAAATTATGATTTTTGATATGGATTATACATGGTAAATAATTATTATAGCAATGTTTCACGTGGAACATTGTTTATATTTTTTATGTTTTATATGTATAAATGCTTATTTTATCTATTAATTATTCTATATTATTATGTTGTTGTAACTTTATGCATAGTTCCACGTGGAACATTGAAAATATTTTTGCTATAATAAATATGGATGTGATACTATGAAGAAAGAATTTGTTGATAGAATTATTCAACTATCTAAAGTGGCATATGATAATGATGAAATACCAGTAGGAGCGGTTGTTGTAAAAGATAATAAGATTATCGGTGAAGGAATTAACAATAGAAATGAGAACTCTAGTGTGATTGGACATGCGGAAATTAGTGCAATTGAAATGGCTTGTAGACATATTAATGATTGGCGACTTGATGAATGTGAGCTTTATGTTACGTTATTGCCTTGTATGATGTGTACTGGAGCTATTATTGAAAGTAGAATTAAAAAAGTATATTATTTATGCGACAGAACAAATGTTTGTTTTAATTCAAAGGAATACTTGAATGTTGAAAAAATAAATGATGTTGATTATAGTAATAATTATCTTAAATTATTGCAATTATTTTTTGAAAATAAAAGAAATAAGCTCTAAATTGTGATATAATGGTTATGTATGTTGATGGGAGGTAATTATGGGATATTTAGCATTATATAGAAAGTATCGACCTAGTGAATTTGAAGAGATGGTTGGCCAAAAAGAAATTAGAAAAATATTAGCTAATGCAGTAAAAAACAACACTATTTCACATGCTTATTTATTTTCTGGTCCAAGAGGAACTGGAAAGACAACTACTGCTAAAATATTAGCAAAAATGGTTAATTGTGAGGCTCCTGTTGATGGACATCCTTGTAATAAATGTAATAGTTGTTTAAGTATTTTAAATAGTAGTGATGTTATTGAGATAGATGCAGCTTCAAATAATGGTGTTGATGAAATTAGAGATCTACGTGAAAAAGCTAATCTTGTTCCAAGTAATAGTAAATATAAAGTATATATAATTGATGAGGTTCATATGCTTACTACTCAGGCTTTTAATGCTTTACTTAAAACTTTAGAGGAACCTCCGAAACATGTTATTTTTGTATTAGCTACGACAGAATATTACAAAATTCCATTAACTATAACTTCTAGATGTCAAAAATTTCAGTTTAATAAGATAGAAGTAGATGATATTGTAAAAAAATTGAAAGAAATTTGTGAAAAAGAGGATATTTCTATTGAAGATGATGCTTTATATGAGATAGCAAAGATATCTGATGGTGGAATGCGTGACTCTATTAATTTTTTAGATCAATTAAGATCATTTAATAATGAAAAAATAACAATAGATGATGTTTATGAAGTATGTGGTGATGTATCTGGTCGTGAAATTTCAGATTTGTTAAAAAATATGAAAGCCGAGAATATTGAAAAAGTTACTTGTTTTTTTGAAAAAATGAGTGTTGATGGAAAAAACTATAATAAGTTTTTTGAAGATTTAATAGGATTTTTTAAAGATGTAATTTTATATCAAAAAAATGTTGATAAAAAATTGATTAAAAATAATGTGGAATATTTAAAAGTTGTATCAGAAATTTATTCTGTGTCTGAAATTTATTATATGATTGACTTTTTAAATACATTGTATGATAAGCTTAGATATGTTTCTAGACAGGGAGTATTTGTTATTGCTAACTTTTTATTATTAATCAATAAAATTAAAAATATAAATGAAAAAGAGGATAATATTCCTAAAAAAAATAATGATAAAATTGAAGAAAAAAGCAATTACGAATTGGCTTTTGAATTTACGTCTAATAATAAGTTAACTGATAATAAAAGTGATGACAATGTTGTAAAAGATGATGTTATAGTTGAAGATGAAAAAATACAAAAAGATAATGATAACAAAGAAATAATTATAAATAATACTTTTGCAGTAGCAGATAAAAAAATTAAAAGTGATTTACAAGAAAAGTATACAAAAGTTAGTGATTATTTGACAGATAAGAGATATGCTACAGCTGCTTCGCTGCTTTTGGATACTAAAATAGAAGTTGCTGGTGATGGATATGTATTAATGACTGGAAATTACGAGGCATTAGTAGGAAATATTTATAATAATTATCATATTTGTGAAGAATTAATTAATCTTTTATTCAATGGAGAGTATAAATTTGTGATTATTACTAATGATGATTGGGTAAAATATAGAGATGAATATATTAATAATATTCGAAATGGTAAAAAATATGTTTTAAAAAATATAGAAAAAACATTAATTGATAATGAAATAATGGATAATGAGCCAACTGTTGTTGATAAGTTGTTTGAATTAGTTGGCAATGATGTAATAGAATTTAAATAAGGAAAGGTGATAAAAATGAATATGCAAAAATTAATGCAAGAGGCACAAAGGATGCAAGCACAATTACAAAAAGATCAAAAGGAATTAGAAAAGACTATTTATGAAGGAAAGTCTTCAAATGTAGAAATTGAAATTAATGGAAAATATGAAGTTGTGAAAGTAAATATTGATTCTTTCGATAGTTTTAATTCTGATGATAAGGAAATGTTAGAAGATATGATTATGATAGCATTTAATGATGCAGTTAAAAAGGTAGAAAAAGATAAAGAGAAAAAAATGGGTAAATATGGACAAGGACTTGCAGGTTTGATGTAATATGTATCCGAATAGTATTAAGAATTTAATTGATTGTTTAAAGAATTTGCCTGGTATAGGAGAAAAATCCGCTGAAAGAATGGCTTTTTCTATTTTGAATTTTGATCATGATAGATTGGATGAATTTGGAAATGCAGTTTTAGCACTGAAAAATATTAAAAAATGTCCTATTTGTAATAATATTACTGATATGGATAAGTGTTATATTTGTAGTGATGATAATAGAAGTAATGATACTATATTTGTTGTGGAAAAACCTAAGGATATAATATTATTTGAAAAAATGGGTAATTATAAAGGAAAATATCATGTTTTGGGTGGACTTATTTCACCTATTGATGGTATTAATCCAGAAGATATAAATATTGATAGTTTAGTAAATAGAGTTAAAGATAATAATGTTTCGGAGGTAATAGTAGTTCTTAAACCTAGTATTGAGGGAGAGACTACGATGCAATATATTAAGAAATTGTTATCTAAATATGATGTTAGAGTTTCAAAAATACCTATAGGTATTCCTATGGGAGCAGATATTGAGTATATAGATTCTATGACTTTAGAAATGGCTTTCGAGGATAGAAAAGAGGTATCATAATTTTACTTTTTTTAGCATAACTTTAACTGGGTGATATTATGCTTAAAAAAGTATTTAATATAATTAAAAAAATAATAGTAGCTGTTTTATTAATTTATGGTTATAATAAGTTAGCATTACCTTTAAATGTTGTTATACCTTTAAATGTTATTACAATTTTTTTGGTATATATTGGTGGTATTCCTTCAATATTAATGTTAATATTATTCTCTTTAATATGTATTTGAATTTGAGGTGATGTATGTGCTTGATTATTATATGGACAAGCAAAAGGAAGCATATGAGATATTGCATAATGAACTTATTAATGATAAGATAAGTCATGCTTATTTATTTGTTATTAATAATTATTCATTAGCAGATGATATGATACTTTCTTTTGTTAAAGATATTATAGGACAAAATCATACTGTTTCTGAAAGAGAAATAATATCTAAAAGAATAGATGATGGTAATTATTCTGAACTTAAAATTATAGAACCTGATGGTTTATATATTAAGAAACAACAAATAATTGATTTGCAACAGGAATTTTCTAGATCTTCTTTAGAAGGAGATAGAAAAATATATATAATAAAAGATGCTGATAAGATGCGTACAGAAGCTGCTAATTCAATGCTTAAATTTCTTGAAGAGCCTGAAGGTAATATAGTAGCAATACTAGTTACAAATAATTATAATAATATGTTACAAACAATTATTTCAAGATGTCAATTAATAAAATTTCAGGATGATACAGTAGAAAATATGGATAATGATAATTTAGGTACTATTATTGAGTTTTTGTTTAATATTGAGAAGTATGGTAATAAGACTTTTCTTAAGACAAAAGAGTTATGGTATGATAAGATTGATAGTAAGAATAGGGAGTTACTTATTTTACTTGTTGATATGATGATAGATTTTTATTATGATATTTATAAATATAAAAACGAAAAAGTAATTAGTAATAAATATAGTGAATATTTAGAAAAAATAGATTTTATTAGGGATAATAATAGTGGAGAAAGAATATTAGAGAAAATAAACTATTTACTTGAGGTAAAAGACGTTATTAAATTTAATGTTAATATAAGTTTACTTATAGATAATTTAATTATAAATATAGGAGGTAGTAATGAGAGTAGTTGGTGTTAAATTAAATGAAGCTGGAAAGACTTATTATTTTGATTCAGTTAATGTGCCTGTTAAAGTGTATGATACAGTTATTGTAGAAACAGAAAAAGGTCTTCAATATGGACAAGTAGTTTGCTTTATTCCTGAAGATAATCTTGATAAAAAAATTGAATATAAGAAGATAATTAGATTAACAAATAGAAATGATTATAAAAAACATCAAAATAATTTAAAAGATGCTCATAAAGCTTTGATTAAATGTAATGAGTTAATTCTTAAGTATGATTTAGAAATGAAAGTAATTGATGCTAGTTATACTTTTGATAGGGAACAATTAATTTTTCGCTTTTTAGCAGATGATAGAGTAGACTTTAGACAACTAGCGAAAGATTTAGGATCATTATTTAAAACAAGAATTGAACTTCGTCAGGTAGGAATTAGAGATAAGGCAAAAGAAGTAGGAGGAATAGGGCCTTGTGGTAGAAAGCTTTGCTGTAATAACTTCTTAAAAGAATTTGACAGTGTTTCAATTAATATGGCTAAAAACCAAAATTTATCATTAAATCCTTCTAAAATTAATGGTGTATGTGGACGTCTTTTATGCTGTTTAAAGTATGAAAATGATAATTATAAAGAGTATAAAAAAGATTTACCTGAAGTAAATAGTAAAATTAAAAATGAGAAAGTAGAAGGAAAGGTATTATCAGTAGATGTATTTAAGAAAAATTATAAAGTACTTACACCTACTGGTGATATTGTATTGGTAGAATTAAATAATGATAGTGAAAAATAGATTACTTAACTTTTCTGATAAAATAATATACCAAGATGATGATTGCTTCTTATTTTCATTAGATTCAATATTACTTCCAAATTTTGTCACGGTAAAATTGACTGATAAGAATATTATTGATTTATGTTGTGGGAATGCTCCAGGACCTATGCTTTTATCTTTTAGAACGAAAGCAAGGATTTTTGGGGTTGAAATACAAAAAGATATTTACGAACTAGGATTAAAGTCTGTTTTAGATAATAAAATGATGGATCAAATTACTTTGATATGTGATGATGTAAAAAATATAAGTCAACATTTTGATAGTGAAACATTTGATATTGTTACTTGTAATCCACCTTATTTTAAATATGAAAAGAATAGTCTTGTTAATACTAATGATAAAAAGGCTATTGCGAGACATGAGGTAATGATAAACTTGGAAGATATTTTAAAATCAGCTAATTATTTACTTAAAAATAAGGGAACTTTTGCAATGGTTCATAGACCTGATAGATTGATGGAAATATTTGATTTAATGAGAAAGTATAATTTAGAACCTAAGAAAATTAGATTTATTTATCCTAAAAAAGATAAAGAATGTAATATGATATTAATTGAAGGTATTAAGAATGGTAATGCTGGTCTTAAAATAATTAGTCCTTTAATTACTCATAATGAAGACGAAACTTATTGTGATGAAATAAGAGACATGTTTGGTAATTAATGGTTAGGAGGAGTATATATGTGGCAAAATAGTTATGATGGTAGTCCTAGTGTTTATTTAGTTCCTACACCAATAGGAAACTTAGAAGATATGACTTTTAGGGCTATCAAGATACTAAAAATGGTTGATGTAATATTTTCAGAAGATACAAGAGTAACATTACAGTTACTTAATTATTTTGATATTAAGAATAAATTAATTCATTTGGATGATCATAATGAAGATATAGTTAAAGATAGGGTAATTTCTTATTTGAAAGAAGGGAAAAATGTAGCTATTGTTACTGATAGAGGTACACCAATTATAAGTGATCCGGGATATAAAACGGTCAAATTTTTAAGAGATAATGGTTATAATGTTATTGCTTTACCTGGTGCTTGTGCTTTAGTGCCTGCAATAGTTGCTTCTTCAATAAGTTCAGAACATTTTACTTTTTATGGATTTTTATCTAGTAAAGAAAAAAAGATGTATGATGAACTTGAAAGTTTGAAAGATAACGAATATACTTTGATATTTTATGAAGCACCACATAGAATTCTAAAAACATTAAAAGCTATGTTAGAAGTTTTTGGAGATCGTTATATTAGCATTTCTAGAGAAATTTCTAAATTACATGAGAGTGTGTTTGTGGGTACTATTAGTCAAGCTCTTAACTCATTTAATGAAGTAAAAGGGGAATTTGTAATAGTAGTATCAGCTGGTGAAGAAATAATAGATAGTGAAATGTCAATAATAGATAATGTTAATATGTATATAAAAAGTGGGTTATCTAGTATGGATGCTATAAAAAGAGTAGCTAAAGAACGTAAAATACCTAAGAATGTTGTATATTCAGAGTATCATATTGGTGGTGATAAATAATGAAATTGATTGTAGGATTAGGAAATCCAGGTAAAGAATATGTAAATACAAGACATAACATTGGATTTATGTATTTAGACTATTTATATGGAAATGTTTTTCAAGAGAATAAAAAATTTAAGGCTTTAGAGTATATTACTACAATTAATGATGAGAAAGTAATAATTATAAAGCCACTTACTTATATGAATTTATCTGGAGAATCTGTAATTAAGTATGTTAATTATTATAAGATTAAACTAGAAGATATTTTAGTTATACAAGATGATTTGGATATGGAAGTAGGAAGAAGTAAGTTATTATTTAAACATGGTGATGGTGGACATAATGGGATTAAAAATATTATTTTAAATATTGGAAGTAATGAATTTTTAAGATTAAAAATAGGAATAGGAAAGAATAGTAGTATAGATACTAAAGATTATGTATTAGGAAAATTTAGTACTAATGAGATAAAGATATTAGAAAATAAATTTACTGACTTAAATAATTTTATTAATGATTATATTATTATGAATAGAGATGTGTTAATTGGAAAATATAATACTAAAATAGATAAGTAGAAGGGATATAAATGAAATTTTTTGATCATTTTTTTGAGATTCCTGAATTAGATAATTATAGTATATCAGGACTTAATAAAGAATTAACATGTATTAATATATATGACACTTTTATTAAAAATAATAAAGGTGTTTTAGTAGTGGCTAGTAGTACTTATGTAGCTAATTTGTTATATCAAACTTTATTAAATTATACGGATAAAGTATTGTTTTTTCCAATGGACGACTTTTTAACATCAGAAGCTATTGCTATTAGTCCAGAATTTAAAGTAGAAAGAATTAATACTTTAAATATAATTAGCAATGATGATAAATATATAGTAGTTACTAATTTAATGGGGGCTTTACGTTATTTACCTAATAAAGAATTATGGAAAAAATCACAAATATGTTTAAAGAAAGGAATGGACATTGATAGAGAAAAACTACTTAATTCTTTGTATGATTTAGGATATGAACGTGAAGTTTTAGTTAATGGAACTGGTAAAATAGGAGTTAGAGGTTATGTAATAGATATTTTTCCTACATCATATGAAAATGCCGTTAGAATTGAATTTTGGGGAGATACAATTGATTCAATTAAATATTTTGATGTAGAAAGTCAACTTTCATTGGACGAAATTGATGAAGTAATGATATATCCATTTACAGAATTTATTTTAGATAAATATGATGAAGGTATCGAGAGAAAACAAAAATATTTAGCACATTACAGTAATAATATATCATCTATAATGGGTTATTTTGATAAAGGAATAGTTTGTTATTATGATTTTGATATGCTTGTTAAAAGCTATGAATTACTTATATCTTCAATAGAGGAATACGATAATGAAAATAAGAGTAATATAGATACTAATTATATGTTTTCTTTAGCTGATATTCATGGCAATAAGACAATTAATTATTATCACTATGATGGTGGAATAATTAATAAGAAGAATAATTATCAATATAGTTATAATTCAATTAATAAATATAACGGAGATTATAATATTATAAAGGAAGATTTTAAAAAATATATAAATACTGGCAAAACAATAATTTTGTGCATAGATAATAAATCTAGTGCTAAGAGAATAGCAAATTATTTAGAAATAGATGATATTATTCTAACTGATGAGACGAAGATTATAGATAAGAGAATAAATCTTATTAATAAGAATATTTATGAGGGATTTATATATGGAAATTATGTTATTATTGGAAGAAATGATTTATTTAATCAGAAGGAAGAAATAATTAAATATAAGAGTAAATATAAGATAGGTACTAGAATACAAGCTATTACAAATATTGAAATAGGAGATTATGTGGTACATGAAGCTTTTGGTATAGGTATATATCAAGGTTTATTTTCAATGGATAAGAATGGATTAAAGAAAGATTATATAAAAATAATGTATGATGGAGGAGATTCATTATATATTCCTGTTGAAAACATAGATCGTATAAGCAAGTTTACTGGTAAAGATGGTGTTGGAGTAAAGCTTAATAGTTTATCTAATGATAATTGGAAAAAGAAAAAAGGTAAAGTACGTGAAAAACTAGAGAGTATTGCTAAAGATTTATTGATGGTATCAGCAGAAAGAGAAATGACTCAAGGCTTTGCATTTTCTGCTGATGATGAGAATCAAGCACTATTTGATAGTGAATTTGTCTATACTGAAACGCCAGATCAGTTAAAGGCTATTAATAAAATAAAAGAAGAAATGGAAAAAGATAAGCCAATGGATTTACTATTATGTGGAGATGTTGGTTATGGTAAAACAGAGGTAGCTTTTAGAGCAATGTTTAAAGCAGTTAATGATGGAAAACAAGTAGCATATTTATGTCCTACTACTATTCTTTCTAATCAACAGTATAATTTGGCTAAACAAAGATTTGCTAGTTTTCCAGTTAATATTGCTCTTATCAACAGATTTGTTGATAAGAGCAAACAGTCTAAAATAGTAGAAGATTTAAAACAAGGTAAAATAGATATTGTTTTTGGTACACATAGACTTCTTAGTGATGATATAGTATATAAAGATTTAGGATTATTAGTAGTAGATGAAGAACAAAGATTTGGAGTTACTCATAAGGAGAAAATAAAAAAATATAAAGCTAATGTAGATGTACTTACATTATCAGCTACACCAATACCTAGAACTTTACAAATGTCTTTGACAGGAATTAGAAGTCTGGCATTGATAGAGACACCTCCAAAAGAAAGATATCCAATTCAAACTTATGTTTTAGAAGAATCAGATTTAGTAATTAAAGATGCTATATATAAGGAATTATCTAGAGGAGGGCAAGTATTTATCTTGTTTAATAGTGTTGAAAAAATACAAGAAAAAGTGGTCGAAATTAGTAGATTAGTTCCAGAAGCTAAGATAGATTATGCACATGGTAAAATGACTAAGGATCAATTAGAGACTAAGATGAATAATTTTATTCAAGAAAAATTTAATGTCTTAGTTTGTACTACTATTATTGAAACAGGTATAGATATGCCTAATGTTAATACTTTAATTATAATAGATGCTGATAGATTTGGATTATCTCAATTATATCAAATTAGAGGTAGAATTGGACGTAGTAATAAAATAGGATATGCATACTTAATGTATAGTAAACATAAATTTTTAAATGATATAGCAATAAAGAGACTTGATACAATTAAAGAGTTTACAGAATTAGGTAGTGGTTTTAAAATAGCAATGAGAGATTTGTCAATAAGGGGTGCTGGAGATATTTTAGGAAGAGAACAATCTGGATTTATTGACACTGTGGGAATAGATTTGTATTTGAAAATGTTAAACGATGCTATTAGAAAATCTAAGGGTGAAGAAATAGAAGAGGATGATGATAGCAAGAAGATTGATAAACCACTTATTAATGTATCAACGCATATTTCAAATGATTATGTTATGGATACAGAACTTAAGATAATGATTCATAAAAAGATTAATGGGGTATATTCTTATGATAGTTTTTGTAAGGTAAAAGATGAATTAGAAGATAGATTTGGTAAGCTTAGTGAAGATATGATAATATACATGTATGAAGAATGGTTTGAAAAATTAGCTAAGAATTTAAATATTACAGAAGTATTAGAAGACAAGAATAGTGTCTCTTTAAAGTTACCGATGGAATTATCACAAAAAATACCTGGTAATGAATTATTTATGGAAAGCTATCAAATAAGTAAGAATTTTAGACTTAACTATAAAGATAAATCTATTATAATTATTTTAGATAAGAAAGATACTAGTAAGCAAAATATGATGTATTTGATAGGTATTTTAATTAAGATTAAAAATATGATATCTGAAGATAATAAATAATAATTGTTTATTATCTTTTTTGGTATATATATGTCTAAATTATCCAAAATAATTATGAATGGAGGAAAAAATGTCAACAGGAATTGTTAGAAGAATAGATGAACTTGGAAGAATAGTAATTCCAAAAGAAATTAGAAAGAGTTTGAGAATTAAGAATGGAGATAATTTAGAAATATTAGTAGAAGGAGATAATGTTACTTTAAGAAAATATTCACAAATAGAAAATGCTACTGATATGGCACAAATATATGCAGAATCATTTTATCAAGTTCTTAAATATAATGTTATAGTAACTGATACTGATAAGATAGTGGCGGTAGCAGGTAATTTAAAGAAAAAATATTTAAATATGGGAATTAGTGAAACGATAGAAAGAATGATAGAGAGAAGAGATTCTTTTGTAGAAAGAAAGAAAAAAGAAATAGAAATTTGTCCAGGACTTAGTGAATTTGGATACTATACAGTGTCTACAATTATTAATAATGGTGATTCTATAGGGGCTGTTATTATTCTATCTTTAGATACACCAATGTTAGAACAAGAAGAAAAATTAGGGATGATACTTTCTAATATGCTTAGTAATTATTTTGTATAATATAAAAACTAAAATTACAATGTTAATTTTGCTTTTTTTATATATATGTATGTAGTAGATATTAGTTTTCTGGTGTAGATCACTTTATGTATAAATATTTTTAAATTATGTAGAGTATAATTTCTAAAAAATAAATATCTTTTTAATTTTTGATTGCATGTAATAAAAAGCTGTGTTATAATACATGTATCGATTTTGAAGGAAAGAGTAATAATGGAATTTTTAAGAGAGTCTATGTTGGTGAGAATAGGTAAAGGAAATTATTATAGATGGTTCTGGAGTCGTTTAACTGATAAGTAAGTTAAACCGGTAGTTACGTTATAGCTTTAAGAGTATAATTATAATAATTATAAAATAAGGTGGTACCGCGGCTAATGTCGTCCTTAAGTATTACCTTATTTTTTTTGTTAGGAGGAATGTTATGCGAAAATTTGAAAAAATTAGTTTTAGGCAATTTGCTAAAGATGTAGAAGATGGTAATTACGATGAAATTAAATTACCTGTTAGGAAGACTACTAAGAGTGCTGGATATGACTTTATTTCTTTTATTGATATAGTTATTAAGCCTAATGAAATGGTAAAAATTCCTACAGGAATAAAAGTAGAATTACCAGAAGGAGAATTTTTAGGAATT
>CAJMQX010000003.1 GCA_905215635.1 uncultured bacterium
GTAATAAATTACTTAATTTAAGAAAAAAAGAAAAAATGAGTCAAGAACTATTAGCGGAAAAAATAAATGTATCTAGGCAAACAATATCAAACTGGGAATTGGGTATAACGATTCCAAATTTACTAGAGGCATCAAAAATAGCAAAAATATTTAATATAACTATTGAAGAATTAATGATTAATGATTCAGAACTACAAAATAATAATGAATCTATAAAAAATGAAAATCTAGAATTATTTAAAAATAAATTAAGACCATTTTTTAGTGAAATTAGTTATAATACTTGGATAGAAGACATAAAAAATATAAAAGTCGTAAACAGCAAATTAATTATACATGTCTCACATAATATTGTAAAAAGTCATCTTGAAAATCATTGTTCTGATACGTTGCTACTAAATTTCAATAAAATGATAGATAAAGATATAAGTGAACTAGAAATATTAGTAGAATAATGTACTAACTATAAATAAAAATTTTTTTGTATGTAAAAAAGCCTACTATTTGGTCAACTCCAAGTAAGTAGGCTTTTCTTTAACTATTTAGTATAATTACTAATAATATTTGCTATCTTGTATTATAGTTATATCAAAAACATAATGTTCATGACTATCTTTTATTATCATATTAATCATTAACAACAACTTTTTCTAAAAATATTTTTTCTTTAAATGCTCCTCTTTTGTGAGCTTTTTCTTTAGCAGAGTTAATAATATCTTCAAAACTATATCCATCTGTAATAGCTAATGCTTTAATTACTTCTAACATATCAGCTAATTCTTCTAATCTATCTTCACCCTTAGCATCAATAACTTCTAAGTATTCTTCATATAACTTTTTCTCTAATTCTATCTTATATTCATCAAAAGAAAGAGTTCTAATTATTGGCACCTCTCCATTACCCTTAATTTTATCAGGTATATTATCTCTTACTAACTTATTATAAATTCTCTCCATTATTTTTTCCCTCCAAATAGTTAACAATATCTAATAAATTCATTGAATGAGACCCCTTTATTAGTATAGTATCATCTTTCTTAATAATCTTATCTATTTCTTGAATTAATTTATCATTATTATCAAAATAATAACATTCTTTATCATTATCTTTTATTATTTCATATGTATATTTAGCTAATTTACCAACACAGATAACTACATCAATATCATCATCTACACAAGCAAGGCCTACATTTTTATGTATTTCTTCTCCATAACTATCTACCTCTAATATATCTGCAAAAATAAATACTCGTCTTCCATCTACCTTAGAAAGTAGTCCTAAAGAATTCTTAACAGAATCTAAACTAGCATTATAAGTATCATCAATAATAGTATACTCATCAGTATGAATCATTTCTAATCTATGAGGACTAAGTTTAAATGTCTCTAGTGCTTTAATAATATTTTCCTCACTTATACCTACTTTTCTACCTACAGCATAAGCAAATAAAGCATTATATATAAAAGCATTACTTCCTACTGGTAAAGATACATGCTTATCATTAATATAAAATTCTGAAGAAAAAGCCTTCATTTCTATATCATAAGCCATATAATCACTCTTATTATCTATTCCTATTGTAATTAAATTATCATATTTAACAGTTCTTAACATATCATTATCATTATTAATAATTAATGTTCCATTATTCATTCCATCTAATATTTCTAGTTTAGCTTTAAGAATATTTTCTCTACTACCAAGATTTCCTATATGAGCCGTTCCTATATTAGTAATTACTGCAATAGTAGGTTTAGCTATATTAGATAATACATGTAATTCATTAAAATGATTCATTCCCATTTCTACTATTAATGCTTCATGTCTATCAAGACCTAATATTGTAAGTGGAACTCCTATATGATTATTCATATTCCCTTTTGTACATAATGTTTTATATTGTGTTTTAACAACGTTATATATCATATCTTTAACTGATGTTTTACCAACACTACCTGTAACCGCTATTACTGGTATATTATACATACTTCTCTTGTATTTAGCTAATTCTGCTAAAGCTTTAATAGTATCCTCAACTAAAATAATTGTCTCATTATCTTTAACATTCCTTATTACCTCTTTGTTATCTAAAATACAAGCTATTGCTCCTTTGTTAAAAGCCTCTTTATAAAAAGTATTTCCATCATATACTTCTCCCTTGATACCTACATATATATCTCCTTCTTGAATAGTACGTGTATCTTTAGTAAACCCTCTACATTTAATATTTATATCTCCAGATATTAATTCTCCATGACAAACTTCTATAATATCTTTAATCTTCATTTTTTCACCTCTATTTAATTATATCACAAATTATCTTAACTTTATTCCCTTACTAATAACAAATCTTACTTTAACAAGACAATAATTAATATTTATAATTAAAAAACATCCATAATCCTATAGATGTTCTAAAAATATATTCCCCCATTATTACATCTTAATCCTTGAATTGTTTGTCATAACACATAGCATATTAATAACAAAGTCTAATTCAGAGTTAGAAAGATATGAACAATATTGATTAATTTTCTTAATCTTATTTAGTTTAGTTTCTGTACCGTCTTTACCATCTAGATTAATTCCAAGAAGTGAATCAATACTGATATTGAAAGCATCTGCCAATCTTGTTAACACTTCAGCAGTTGGTAAAGATTTATTTGTTTCAATCCTAGATAAATAATTTCTATTAATTTTAAGAATGCGAGCCATTTCATCTTGACTAACATTATTATTATATCTAATGTTCTTGATTTTGCTTCCTAAATCCATAAAACTACCTCCATTACAAAACAATTATAATAAAATCGAACCCAATATTTCATTCATTATCAAAATATTACCATACTTGGTAAGAATTTTACCAAAAAATGGTAATTTTTTCTTATTTCTTTTTCTAAAAATTATTGAAAAATATGAATATTTGTAATATACTAAATATAACTAAAAATATACAAGGACTGGTATTTACTAAATTTTACCAGTAGTTTAGTTATTAAATAAGCCTATAGTTAAGTATCTATATTCCAAATTTATATATAAGTTTTAACTAAGAATTTACTCATAAAACATATAAATAAAGATAGATACTATATAAATAAAGATAAAATATAATATAAAAATGAATATAAATATAAGTTGAAAGAGGAATTCTATGAGAAGTAGTAGATTATTAAGATATTTTGATGAATATATGAAAAATATAGATATGAATAATACCTGGTCTAAAGCTAAGTATTTTCATTCTTTAAAATCAATGGATTTAGCTAAGACTATTGCTACTAGTTTTGCTATCTTTTCTGAAGAAGAAATAGTGGTAATTGAGTTAATAGCATTGTTTCATGATATTGGTAATTTTGAACAAAAGAATTATAATTATTTAGATAATATTGAAGAAGATAGTACTATGAAGTCTATTGAAATTTTATTTGATGATGGTTTAATTAGAAAGATAACTGAGGAAACTAAATATGATAATATTATTAAGTTAGCCATCTTTTGCCACAACAAAGATAAATTACCTCAAAACATTGATGAGAAGACTACTATTATCTGTAATATTATGAAAGATGTTCATCGTATTGAAGAATTACGTATGGTTATAAATTATCCATATATTGATAATCGTATTGATGAGTATCCTAGTACTCTTGTATATAATGATTTTAAATTATTTATTCCTGTCAATAAAAAGATGTCTGATAATAATGCTGATAATATTCTAATAAGTCTTTCTAATTTGTTTGGTCTTAATTATTCTATAAGTTATTCTTTAATTGAAGAAAAAGGTTATATTAATAAGATTATTGATTCTTTAATCTTCGAAGATCGTAAGATAGAAAAGTTCTTCAAACAAATAGAAGCTGTTTTAAATAGTTATATTAAAAAGAAAATAGTAAATTAATACTTGCAATTTACCTTTATTGTGATATAATACATACATATCAAAAACCAAGACCGAGAGGAGTAGGGTATTATTAATTTAAAGAGAGTTAGTGTCTGGTGTAAACTAATAATTAATATATCTGAAGGTAGCTCGTGAGTTCTTTATCTGAATCATTAGTAGGATAAAGCGTTAACTGCGTTAAAGTATTGAGTGATAGCTAAGTCTATAAGAAAGGTGGTACCACGGTAATTCGCCCTTTCATTATGGGCTTTTTTATTTTTAGAAATCTTATATTAATCTATATAAGAATAATGAAAGGATGATAAAAATGTTAGATAAAAAATATAATCATTTAGAAGTAGAAAAAGATAAATATGAAAAGTGGAAAGAAGCAGGATACTTTAATTCTGGAGATCTTTCTAAAGAACCTTACTGTATTGTTATTCCTCCCCCAAATGTTACTGGTAAATTACATTTAGGACATGCTTGGGATACTGCTATTCAAGATATTATTATTAGATATAAACGTATGAAAGGCTTTGATTGTTTGTGGCTTCCTGGTATGGATCATGCTGGTATTGCTACACAAGCCAAAGTAGATGCTCGTCTTCGCAGTGAAGGAATTAATCCTCGTAGTCTAACTAGAGAAGAGTGGTTAAAACATGCTTGGTCATGGAAAGAAGAATATGCTAATACTATTCATACTCAGTGGGCTAGACTAGGTCTAAGTCTTGATTATACTAAAGAAAGATTTACCTTAGATGAAGGATTAAATTATGCTGTAAGAAAAGTTTTCGTAGATTTATATAATAAAGGTTTAATCTATCGTGGAGAAAGAATTATTAACTGGGATCCTGTTCAACAAACAGCCTTATCAAGTGAAGAAGTTATCTATAAAGAAGATAAAGGTGCTTTCTATCATTTAAAATACTATATTGAAGGAACTGATGAATACTTGGATGTTGCTACTACTAGACCCGAAACCCTATTCGGAGATACCGCTGTAGCAGTTAATCCTAAAGATGAAAGATATGCTAAATATGTAGGTAAGAATGCTATTTTACCAATAATGAATAAACCTATTCCAATTATTACAGATGAACATGCTGATCCAGAATTTGGTACCGGTGTAGTTAAAATTACTCCTGCTCATGATCCTAATGACTTTGAAGTAGGTCTTCGCCACAATCTAGAAAGAATTGTTATTATGAATCCTGATGCTACTATGAATGAATTAACAGGCAAATATCAAGGTATGACAAGAGAAAAGTGTCGTGAAGAGCTTTTAAAAGATTTACAAGACCAAAATCTACTTATCAGCATTGAAGAAATGACTCACTCTGTAGGACATTCTGAAAGAAGTGATGCTGTTGTAGAACCATACTTATCAAAGCAATGGTTTGTAAAAATGCGTCCTTTAGCAGATGCTGTTCTTGATAATCAAAAGAACAAGGATACTAAAGTAAATTTTGTACCAGCAAGATTTGAAAAGATTATGAATCACTGGATGGAAATTACATATGATTGGTGTATTTCTCGTCAATTATGGTGGGGACATCGTATTCCAGTATGGTATCGTGGTGAAGAAATTTATTGTGGTATGGAAGCTCCAAAAGGAGAAGGTTGGGTTCAAGATCCAGATGTTCTAGATACATGGTTCTCATCTGCCTTATGGCCTTTCTCAACATTAGGATGGCCTGAAAAAACAACCGATATGGAAAGGTATTTCCCTAATAACTGCTTAGTAACAGGATATGACATCATTCCTTTCTGGGTTAATCGTATGACTTTCCAATCATTAGAGTTCACTGGACATCGTCCATTTAAAGACTGTCTAATTCATGGCCTTATCAGAGATAAATTAGGAAGAAAATTCTCTAAATCTCTAGGTAACGGAGTAGATCCTATGGATATGTGTTCAACTTATGGAGCAGACTCTTTAAGATATTATTTAACTACTACTGCTGCTAACGGTACTGATATACGTTTTGATGAAGAAAAGATTAAATCTACTTGGAACTTTATCAATAAGTTATGGAACGCTACTAGATTTACTCTTCTAAATATTGAATCTTTAAAAGAAATTAATCTAGATAATTTAAATATTGCTGATAAATGGATTTTATCTAAATATGAAGAAACTATTAAAACAGTAACTAAATACATGGAAAAATATGAATTTAATAATGCTGCTAATGCTATATATTCATTTACATGGTCTAATTTCTGTGATAATTATATAGAAATGTCTAAGTTTACTATTAATGATCTTTCTACTAAGTCAACTTTATGTTATGTTCTAACTGGTATTCTTAAAATGTTATCTCCATTTATGCCATTTGTAACTGATGAATTATATAATTCTCTTCCTGTAAAAGATGCCGAATCTATTATGATATCATCATATCCAGAATATAATAAAAAGTATCATTTTAGTACTATAGAAATAGATACTGCTATTGACTTTATTACTTTATTTAGAAATAAGAAGAAAGATTTAAATATTAAAGACTTTAAAGTTATTAATCATATAGAAGATTCTGAGTTATCTACTTTAATTATTAATATGTTAAAATTAACAGACAAGATAACTACTACTAATGAATATTCTTTAAAAGAAACTGTCAAGTTAGATAATCTTTCTCTAGATATTCTATATAATGATGAAGTAGATCATACTGAAGAAAAACTTCTTCTTGAAAATGTTAAAGAAAAGTTAATTAGTTCTATTGAAAGAAGAAAGAAACTTTTATCTAATGAAAATTATGTTAATAAAGCTCCTGCTAATGTAGTAGAATTAGATCGAACTAATCTAGCTAAAGAAGAAATTAAATTAGCTGAAATTTTAGAAAAATTAAAATAATACCAAAGAATACCTGATAAATCTGTATAGGTATTCTTTTTTAGTCAATAATAATCATGGTGAATCATATGAATGAATTATTACATATCGTATTAAGAACAATTCTTGTCTTAATAATTATTTTCTTTCTTTTCAAACTTCTCGGTAAAAAACAAGTTTCTCAAATGAATATGTTTGACTATATTACTGGTATTACTATTGGTTCTATTGTAGCAGATATTTCTCTAGATATTGAAAAAAATCTTCTAGGAGGTCTAATCTCTCTTTTGATATATTGTTTTACTTCTATAGCTATATCTTATATAAGTTTAAAAAGTATTAAGTTAAGAAATTTTTTTGATGGTACTGAAACTATTCTTATTTCAAATGGTAAATTAAATAAAGAAAATATGAGAAAGAATAAAATAACAGTAAATATTTTAGAAAGAGAAGCTAGAATCATAGGCTACTTCCACTTAGAAGAAATAAATAATGCTTATTTAGAAGCTAATGGTAAAATAAGTTTTGAGCCATTTGAAAAAGAAAAACCTGCTACTAAAAAAGATATAAATATTAAAACTATTAATCCAGGACTTGTCTATAATATTATTATTGATGGCGAAGTTGTTAAAGAAAACTTTCCTCTAGCTAAAGTAACTGATAAGTGGTTAAGTCATGAACTAAAAGTTCTTGGTAAGAAACAAGAAGATATCCTTCTTTTAACTATTGATGCTAATAAAAAAGTAAATTATTATCTAAAATAAAAAGACTATAATTAGTTTAGTGACAACTATCATAAAACTAATTAAATAGTCTTTTTTAATTTCTTAGCATTAAAGTCTTTCTTTAAAATATTCATATATACATCATCTACATATTCACCATTAAAGTAAACTGCTTCTTTCCATATTCCAAATATTTTAAATCCACATTTCTCATAAGCTTTAATTGCTCTTTCATTAAAGCTAAAAGCTTTTAGCATAATGTTATTCAAGTTAAGAAAATTAAATCCATAATCAAGAATTAACATTATAGCCTCACTACCATATCCTTTTGATAGGTATTCCTTGTCTCCAATAAATACTCCCATTTCTGCTGTTCTATTAATATTTTTAATATTAACTAAACCAATATTACCAAGTAACTTATCATTCTCTTTTTCGATAATAGCAAAATTGTATTCACCACTATTACCAGTATCATTTATCCAAGCAAATTCATTAGCCATTGTATGAATTTTAGTATGTTGACCTATATATTTAGATGTTTCAAAGTCACTTAACCATTCTACATATTGCATAGCATCTTCAGTACTTATTGGTGATAAATATACTCTATCTCCAACGATTTTTTTAAAGTATTTCATTTTAATTACTCCTTTCTGGTAATTTTAATTCTATAAAAAAGACACGAAATCACCTTGTATGTGACTCCGTATCTTTATTACGTGTAAGCAAATTGCCCTATATAGCTAGGTAAAAACCATATATATACTCACAAAACTTAAGTCAATTATATCATAGGTTCTATATTTGTCAACAAAAAATGTAATTTTATATCTATAATCTCTTATTTACATACTTCTACTATTATTAACTACAGGTATTCCTACTAATTCACAATGCTTATCTAAATCTACATAAAATCTATTAGTATCTATATTATATTCTTCAGGTACATCAAACATAAATCTATCTACTAAAGTATCAGCTATTTGTTTAGCTTCACCATAAGACATTCCTGGAGTAATATATTTCATATAATACATATCAGCAATATAATCATATATTGGATAGTATTCTTCTTGTTCAATTTCTATCTCATCACTATGATAATCTTTATATTGAGTATCTATTAAATTTAACATTGTAACTGCATAATTATTATCTCCATTATGTTCATCTAGCTTCTTAGCATAATAACTTAAACTATGATCAACATAATCTGCTAGTGAATAATTATCTAAACACTCTACCATGATGCTACAATAGTTACTTTGCAGTTGATATGCAATATCTCTTTCTTCATAATCAAATAGACTTACTGCAAATACTGAATTAAGTGCTTCATCTACCGTTACCAATGATAATGCATTTCCTGAATTAGTAACTTTAAGCATTTTATCTCCTACCTTAATATTACCACAAGTAAGTGCATGTCCCATTTCATGGAATATAATTTGATATTCCCATGTTCCTTTTTCATATTTATAATTTTCTAAAGTATAAATCTTATTTTCATTTCTTACATAGCATGCACAAGAATCAACATTAAGTGTCTTCATCATTAATTCATCTTTTGAACATTCTACTACTTCTAATCCTTTTAAATTTTCATATAAAACTCTTTTATCTACATCAGGATATTTCTCACATAAACTATCTATAAATTCTGTCATTAATATCTTGTATTGTCCACTAATCTTAGTATTATTATCCAAAGCATTAAGTAACATTTCCTTACTAGCAGTTTTATAATCTAGATAATCATCTAGGTATTCCATATCAAATATATATACATCATCATCAAAAGCTGAATCTAATTTTGTATCTACTACTAATTCTTCTTGAGAATCTTCTACTAAAAAAGAAACATGTTTTTGAATAGAATTTTCAACATATTCAGAATCACCCATATTCTTAGCATATTCTGCTACTATTTTATCATACTTAGCATCATTAATAGCAGTTGTTATTACTGTAGCTGAAAGTACTACTGCAGTTGTACCAAGAATAACTTTAGGAACAACTTTAAGTCGTTTACTTTTTCTTCCAG
This sequence comes from uncultured bacterium, assembly GCA_905215635.1. The sequence goes on from CAJMQX010000003.1 coordinate 9,511, forward strand.
TTTTCTCATCAGTAATCATCATTGTACTAGGCTTTCGACAAAAAATGTTGATAAAAGCCATATACTCATCCATACTTACATATGAATATACTCCATCACTATCGATTTTCAAAAAAAAATATTTATTATCTTTGTCTACTAATAGTTGATACGTATTTTCCTTATAACTAAATTTTGCTATTTTTCTATACTCAATCATCCTATCACCACCTTTATCATATCACAGTTTTCATTTTAGTCAAACTTTATTCGTTGCAATTGATACAAAATATAAAATAATGTATACTTAACTTATAATAAAAAGGTGGGAAACAATATGTTAGGATACTATTATCAACAATTAGCTAAATGTAAAGCTCTACTAGGAACTATTGCTAGTACTACTAGTACGTTATCTAGTTTAGAAGGAACATACCAAAGTACTGCATTATCAGTAGCACAAAGCTATAATATTGATGGTGATGAAACAAAAACTCATAAAAGAGTTATTGATGCCGCAAATTCGGTTAATAAAGTAAAAAATCACCTAAATAACGTGACCGTACCTAAAGTAAATGCCAGAATAGCTCAGTTAAATGCCTTAATTGCTGAAGAATTAAGAAAGTTAGCTACAGCTGCTGCTGCGGCCAAAAGAGGTGGTAAAAAGTGAATTTTACATATGCTGATAGTAAAAATATTACTGACATAGGTAATGAAATAATTGATATAGCAAATGAATATAACATAGAAATAACTAATTTGTTTAAAAAATTAACAACCATTCCTACAGATGATAGGTCATGGCGCGGAACTAAAGCTGACAAATATGTTCAAATCGTAGCTTTAGATAAACAACAATACCTAGATTTCTATGATTCATTAAAAGAATTTGCTAATAAATTAATAGCTACTGCTAGTAGCGTTGATACCTGTGTAAGACAAAGTCAAGCAGAGGAGGATTACAATAACCTATGACAAAAGTAACATATCCCGAATTAGGATTATTAAAAAGTCAAGAAAAAAATAGTACTCTTGCTGAGAATAAAATAAAATCACTATCAACAGTAACTTTTGACATCCCTGATGAAATTTCAGATAGCGTCCTAGAAGGATTTTCTGGAATAGTAGCAGAATTTAAAAGTGATCTTAAAGGAATAAAAGAAAACTATCAAAAAACTGATAATAACTATAAAAAATTAAATAGTAAAATAAATGAAGATTTCAGTTCCTTTGAAGAAATTACCATTTCTGAAAGAACCCCAATAGTATAATTAATAATTAAAAAAAGTTATAATACAAACCATTATATTATAACTTTTTTTCTATCTATCAAAATTAAATCTCAAAGAATTTACTCCCATATCATACAGTCTATCACTATAACATTCTCTCTTCTTATAATTATATATATACATTAAATTATCTCTATTAACTATCTTATATCTATTACCAAACATATCTCTAAGATAAATATTATCATTCTTATAAAATTTATTCAAACTAAACTTAGAAATCATTACTTCTTCATACCCTGATACAATTACTTCAGTAGAAGGATAACTTCTATATCTTTTAAGATAATTATCAATTAATTCCTTTATTTGTAGTTCCGTAAGTTCATAGGATAATGTAACCATCTTAGCCCCTAGTGAATGTAAGAAAGCTACAGTATAAGAATTAACAACATTTAAAGAAAAATCTGTATATAAATTCTTTCCATGATAGAAAGCTCCAATATCTCCAACTAATGCTAAATTCAAATGATCAGGATACTTATCTATAACCCTAGGAAGTTTTAATATACTCTTATCACTTTCTTGATAACAATATATAATATCATAATCCTTATCTAACTTATCTATATCTTCCTTCTTATTAACTAAACAACTAACTAATCTTTCTCTCTTAAATGAAGGAACATCTATATAATACTTCTCCTTAATAAATTCCGTATCATATAATCTTTTCTCACTAAGTTTATCTAGTACCATTCTTCTAAGTTCATTAACTTCTCCAATTGGAATAAATACATTATTATCTATCTCAATATCTAAATCTTTAAATTCATATATTGTATTTCCTAACTTATTAAGTTTAATTCTAATATCTTCTTCCTTAGTATGATTTTTTTTAGCTTCTTCCAAAACATTACCCTCTAGATAAACTTCATTAACGCCATCACTAACTATAAGTTTCATTTTCTCATTAATTCTACCTATAAATTTTCCTGAAATATCTACCTTACGTAAATTAGCATTAACCATTCTTTCAATATCATCATTAATTTTCTTATCTAGTGTAATAACTACCTTATCACCTGGATACACCTTATCTAATACCTTAATACTAATAGTATCCCCCTCATTAGCTTCCTTAACAAGTTTGCCATTTATATAAAACTCATTAACCTTAATTCCTACATCATTCTTTCCAATTACCCTAAGGCCACTACCAATAACCAAATTATCTTTAAGTTTAATTCTAGCCATTCCCTTATTATAATCAATTACTCTTCCTATATCTACTCCCATATGATTAGGTCTATATCCATTAATAATATCATCATTATCTGTATTTCCTAAAAATCCTTTAGTGTACTCTCTATTAAAAATCTTCTTCAATTTCTTAAGTTTATCTAAATCTATATAAACTCTACCTGTATCATAATAAGAATCAATTGCTTCTCTATATATCTTAACTACCATATAGACATATTCTAATGATTTCATTCTACCTTCTATTTTTAAACTACTAACACCAATATCTATTAGTTTTCCTATATTATCTAAACTATTTAAATCTTTAGTACTAAGAGGATACTCCAAGGTATTTAATTTTTTTCCATTTTCATTAACAATATCATATTTAAGTCTACAACTACCAGCACAAGTACCTCTATTACCACTTCTACCACCAATTAAACTACTCATAAGACATTGTCCAGAATAACTAATACATAAAGCCCCATGAACAAATACTTCTAATTCTACATTACTGTTATCTTTAATCTCTTTAATTTTATCAATACTAGTTTCTCTAGCTAGAACAACTCTTTTCATACCAAGTTTTTCCATTAATTTAACCCCATCTAAATTATGGATATGCATCTGAGTAGAAGCATGAATTTCTAATTTAGGAAATGTCTTTCTAACTAAATCAAACATTCCTAAATCTTGAATAATAATAGCATCTACATTACTTTTATGTATAAATTCTATATAATCAAGAAAGTCGTCTACTTCATTATCATATATAAGTGTATTAACTGTAACATATACCCTAACTCCATATAAGTGGCAATATTTAACTGCAGATACTATTTCTTCACGAGAAAAATTCTTAGAAAAAGCTCTAGCACCAAAATGGTCTCCTCCTAAGTATACTGCATCACATCCTGCCATTACTGCTGCTTTTAAGCATTCTATATTACCAGCAGGAGCAAGTAGTTCTATTTTTTTCATAATATCACTTCCAAACATCTAAATTTTATCATAAAAATATCTCTCTATCAACAATTATGTTGATAAATAAAAAAGACTATTTATAAACTGTCTACTTTTGAAGTTAAGTTTATTTATTTTAGTCTTTTTCTTTAAAATATTTAACAATACTATAAGTTAGATTAGAAATTAATTTATCCTGATATTCTTCATGAGTTAATCTATATCTATCATCAGGATTTGATAAAAATCCTACTTCTATTAATACTCCCGGAGTAGTAATATTCTTATACATATAATAAGTATTATTCTCTTTAGGATCTTTAACATTAGAAGTCTTTTCTCTCATATAACCAGTAATCTTATTAGCTATTTCTTTATTTTCTTTATTCTTATTAGTATAAAATACTTGTAATCCTTTCCACTTAGTATTAGATATATAATTTAAATGAATAGATATATACATATCAGGCTTAGTCTTATTAATTAAATATGCTCTACTAATTAAATCACTACGTTTACGATGTTTCTTAGATACTGATAAATCTTTATCTGTTTCTCTAGTTAAGTATACCTTAGCTCCTTTATTAGTTAATTCTTGATATAGTTTTTTACATAGTACTAAGTTAATATCTTTTTCATAAATATTCTTATAAGTAGTTCCACTATCAATACCACCATGTCCAGGATCTAGATAAATTACTTTCCCTAATAAATCATAATTATTAATATCAGCATAAACATTTGATATAGATAGTATAGTTATAAATAAATATAATATAATTATTATCTTCTCTTTTTTCATACTAAAGTATATGTAATATTTTCTTATTTATAATAATTTTTATAAGAAAGAAAAGTAACGCTATAAATATTTCATAACCCTTGAAAACATTGAATTTATATCATCATTTACAGAAAAAAATAATCTTGATTTCTTGTCAAAAAAATTTTAATTATTATTGCACAATCTCTTTGTTTATAGTATAATTTAGCTATAATAAAGAACTGTAAAGTAGAATATTTGAAGATTTTTTTGGGAGTGATTTTATGAATAAAAATAAATATTTATTATTTGTATTAACATTATTTATTCTCTTTAGTAATACAGTAAATGCATCATGTACTGAAGAAGAAGTAAATCGTTTTAAAGAGCTAGAATCTCAGTTTAAAGTAACTCATTATATTGAAAATAACAAATATGTTTTAAAAATATACAATCCGGATCCAGACGTATTTAAATATGAAATTAAAACAACAAACAAATTGAACTGTGAAATTATAGATATAAATAATAGTAAATGCATCGGAGAAGTAAATGGTGAATATAATGTGTCAGTCAAAAGTTATGATAGTAATTGTACTACAGCATTTAATGAAGAGCCTATAATTATCACAAAATACAACAATTTTTCCGAAAGCGAATTATGTGATGGTATAGAGAATTTTACTTTGTGTAATCCAGATTATGATAAAGAATTAACAGAAGAAGAATTTATATCAAGAGTAAAAACATATAAAAAAGGGTTGAACAAAAAAAATGAAACTAAAGATGATAATTCAAGCGACAATAATAACAATACAAATAAAACAAAGATAACTTTAATAAATAATATTATTAAATATATTCAAGATCATTTAACAACTATTATAGTAATTTCCATCTTTGCTATATTATTAATAATCACAATTGTTCTAAAGATTAAAGCTATAAGAAAGAGTAGGTATTTAGAATGAAAAGAAAGATTAAAGTGCTTTTTTTGTTACTGTTAGCTATTTCAACATTTCTTTCGTTTACAATTCAAAGTCTTGTATATGCTGTTGAAGAAGGAGAGCAAGCCGAAAGTGGTGGCGGTGATGGCGGCGGAGCAGGCGGTGATGGTGGCGGTGATGGCGGCATACATTTTAGTGGGGATTATATTAATGATAATACTGATAGTAGCGATGATGGTGGAAATGATGAAAATGGCGATGATGGTAAATGTACTACTTGTGGTAATGAGCCTCAGGATAATAACAACACCAATACAGGAGGAGGTGGTAGTGGCGAAGGAGAAGAAAAAGATAATAACTATAGTCACAATGATAAAGTGGATATAGACAAGCTTGAAGAAGAATTGATACATGAAACTAAGAAACAAGAAGGTGAATGGGAATGTACTGCTACATCTTGTAGTCTAGATTACGGAGTATCACAACATTCAGTAGAAGTAAAAGGTCAATTGTATGATATGTTTAATGAACCATTGACATCAAAATTTGGAGTTTTAGCGGGTACTCATATCGGTGCCAATTTATGTGAAATGCGAAAAGCAGTGTATTATGGTTCTGGAAGTATGAATTATTCATGTAAAAGAAATGTAAAATATCAGGTATGTGACATTACAGTTTCAATTGGTAAATATGGGACACGTTATGATTATGTGTGTCACTATGAAACAAGAATAGAAACACGTACAGCATCATATCCAGATTCTGGCTGTACTGAAGCAGCATTACGAGGCGGATATCAAACGGCATTATCACTTCTGTCTGGTGAAGAGTTATATACTGTTGACATTTCTGATCCTAATGAAGCAGAATGTTATGATAAACCTGACGGCTATAAATATGGTAAAGAAGAAAGTCAAATTTGTAAAACTTATCATGCTGTTGCTATTGGCGGAACAGCAACAAGTTATAAAGAAAGTAAAAACAAAGGTAATACTGTAATCAAAAACTATTGCTATGAATTATATGGCTCATGTATTAATGTTAAAACAGGTATGGTCGAATATTTGACAGAACCAGTAAGTAAAGAAGATGAAAACCCTTGCCGTGACAAAGGAGATGAATGGTACTATGTCAAGAATGACTATAAAGATGAAAGTGATCGTCATTGGCATATCTTTATACCATTGAACGCCAAAGAAACGAACGATTATCAATTTTCAATGAAGTCTAAGACAAAAGAGAAATCTAGTAAATTATGTGCTGCTATTATTAAAAAATATTCTAAAAATTACGAATATACTAAATATATAGTTCCTGCTATAGGATCATTTAATAAAAATAAGAGTGATATAAATTTAGTTAAGAATGGTTGTTATTATAAATCAACAATTAATGTCAGTTTAAGGCAAAGATTCTATAACGAAGTAGCTAGCAATAATAAAGATACCTCAGAGTTAATAGGATTTAACTTCTATTATAGACCAATAAGTCTAGATAACCCTTTCCCTAATGGTATAACAAAATATAGTGATTGGGAAAAATGGAATGAAAATAAAAAACA
>CAJMQX010000004.1 GCA_905215635.1 uncultured bacterium
GTTATGCGTCATGATCACATTTAGCCATATAGTAGGTATTAGCATCACTTCCGATAATTTTTACGTTATATTTCATATTACACCTCTAATATTTAATAGTCTTACCATCTGAATAAATTCTAGGTACTCTAGAAGTAACTCCTGTTAAAACATGATAAGCATTACTATGCATATTATTAGCTACTGACTTAACACTAATAGTATCTCCAAATATTTCTACTTTATCATGTAACTTAACCCTATCATCTAATTTAACAATAGTCATATCCATACAAATATCTCCAACAATTGGATATTTCTTTTTATTTATACAAACAAATTTCATTAAAGAACTCATCCCATCTGCATATCCTATTGGAATAGTCCCTATAATAGTATCCTCTTTAGCTATATAATTAGCTCCATAACCTACAAAATCTCCCTTTTTAATACATCTTATACTCATTACTTCTGAATATAAAGAAAAAGCTGTTTTAAGTTTTAAATCATTACTCATAACCGTAGGACTAATATGTCTAATCTTATTAAGTATATCTCTTTTTATCTTTCTAAGTCCTACAGGTTCAGGTAAACTCTGACTAAAACCATACATAATTATTCCTAATCTTGTTCCTGTCTCAAAAGGTAACATCTTATGATGTGTAAGTGTTATTGATCTATTTAAATGTACAATAGGTATCTCTTTTAAATCTATATCTTCAGTTAAATACCTAAATTTATCTATTTGTTTATCATAATATTTATCATTTATTCCACTAGTAGCTAAATGTGTATATATCCCTTCTATAAAGATATTTTTATTCTCTCTTAGTAATTTAATACTCTTAATTAATTCTTCTTTATCTTTATAACCAAGTCTACTCATTCCTGTATCTAATTTAAGATGAACTAATAATTTAGAAGTTATCTTTTTATTAACTAACTCTCTAACATAATCAGTACTTTCTACTGTAATAGTTATCTTATTATCAAGAATAACATCTAAATATTCTATATTTATTGGTTCTAAACAAAGAACAGGTATCTCTTTATTATATTTCCTTATTTCTATTGCTTCTTCTAATGAAGATACTGCTAAATAGTTAACTCCCCCTTTAATTAAATCATTAACAATATAACTTCCATGTCCATAAGCATTAGCTTTAACTACTCCAATATAGTATTTATAAGTAGAGTATTTTCTTACTATTTCTTTAATATTATTTGTAAGTATTTTATCATCTATATAAGCATAAGTATTACGATACATCTTATCATCTCCATATCTTTAAAACTCTTAATTTCTATATTTAATTATAGCATATATCTTAATGTTTTGTAAATTGTTAGTATCTTTTTTAAAGTAATAACATATAGTTAAATGTATAAAGAAAGGAATGATAAAACAATGGAAACACTTAAAGTAGGAACTAAATCTAACCCTAACTCTGTAGCGGGTGCTCTAGCTAATGTTTTTAGAGAGAAAGATAGCGTAGAAATTCAAGCTATTGGAGCTGGTGCATTAAATCAAGCAATTAAGGCCATTGCTATTGCAAGAGGATTTGTAGCACCTTCTGGAAAAAATCTAATTTGTATCCCTGCATTTACAGATATTGTAATTGATGGGGACGAAAGAACTGCCATTAAACTTATCGTAGAGACCAAATAGTCTCTTTTCTTATAAAATATTTTTTTATAATTGTTTTTAACTAATTATTGATATATAATAATAGTAATTACTATTAAGGGGATGATACTATGAAAAAACTAATAACTGATTTCTTTAAAGACTTTCTACTTCAAGTAAAAGATATAAAAGAAGGTAATATCAAAAAACAAATTCCCAATATACTAACATTCTCTAGAGCTTTAGCTCCCTTTATTGTTATTCCTGCTATGTTACTAGGTAAAATAAAATTAGCTATTATAGCTTTAATATTCTTTGCTATAACCGACTTTTTAGATGGTAAAATAGCTAGAGCCTATAATCTTACTTCAGATTTTGGTATCAAGTTAGATGCTGTTTGTGATAAGATATTTGCTATGAGTTTAGTAATACCTGCCGCTTTCCAATGTTATATCCTACTATTTAATTTAATCTTAGAATTAACCATTAGCTATACTAATCTCTTATCAGAATCTAAAGGTAATAAACCCCGTTCTACCATAATAGGTAAAATCAAGACTACTCTCTTGTCAATAACCCTAATACTTGTCTATATCCCTAATACCAATATTAAAATAATCTTTATCTCATCAATAATAACTATTATCACTCAAGTAATAACTCTCATAAAATATATTAGTATTGATATAGATAAAGATAAAAAGAAAAAATCTCATAAATAAAGTAAAAGAATGATTTACATAATCACTATGAAATCATTCTTTTTATTATTCTATTTTTTACTTATTCTAATCTTTATCTTAGTAGTCTTAGGAGTATATGTCGCTTTTACATCATCACCTGTAACAGTAATTGTTACTTCATGATCTCCCTCTTTATATCCAGACAAATCTACTATTGCTTTAATCTTACTTTCATCTATTGCATCCAATACTTCTTGTGTACCTTTTACAATAACTGATGTCTTAATCGACGAAGCTCCTACTCCTATCGCCGCCGCCTTATAATTAGTATCTAGATTTATTGTTTCTATCATTACATCTTTTACTTCTTTAGTCTTTTCTTCCCCTAATGTAACTGATACTCTTGTATTTTTAACAGATAAATCTCTAACTCCTTGTGGTACTGATAAAGCAACATTAAATACTTTATTAGAACTTAAATTAGTTACATCTACTTCTATTGGGAAGTATTCTATCTTATTAATACTATCTTCACTACCATATACTGTAACTTTAGTTTCACTAGAAGTTATTGAACTAATAGCTTTACCAAATTGTACTTCTCCTGTTGGAATAATCTTTATTGGTACTTCTTTATGTGGAGAATCAATACTAATTGTAGCATTTACCTTACTAGGTACCATTTCTACATCTACTGTTCTACCATTATTATCATATGCTATTAAAGGCACATTTTCTAAATTCATTACTCCAACTTCTGGATCTACTAATTTAGATATATCTACTAATGCTCTAACAGTAGCTACTTCTTTAATAGTATGTTCTGCTCCTTTAATTATTATTTCTTGTTGATCTATTGTAACATTAGATATTGATAGTTTACTATCTAATTTTTCTTTATTAATAGTATCTATTGTAGCTACTTTAGTAGAAGATACTTTAGGATATATAATAATTGTAACATTTGAAGGTGATACATTATAATTAACTGAATTAACACTACTTTCATAGTTTAATGCTACTTTATGTGTACCAGCTTCTAAGTTAGAAATATCAACAGATACTGTTCCTTTAGATAATTGTTTAGCTAAATACATATCTATTTTTCTTCCTATAAGTGTAACATCTGCTGTTTCAGGCAATCCTTCTACTACATATGTTTCTGTATTATATATTGCTTCTACTTTCTGATCATGAAGTACTTCTGCATAAGAATCTATAAGTACTAATGATTTATTATCAACAGCTATAAAGGTAACTATTGCTAATACTAATGATATAAATATTAGTGTATTTTTCTTAACTAACCATCTTTCAAATTTATCTGTTCTTCTTCCCATCTTTTCTGATATAAGTAAAATAAATTTTGTTATTGGAGTAATTATTTTTTTATCTATTAATCTAATTATTGCTCTAATAAACATAAATGGTTTTCTTATTCTTTTTTTATTTTTATTCTTTTTATTATTCATTATTATCAGGCTCACTTTCTTCATCAAATTCATCATCTAATAATAATTCTTTTCTAGGTTTTAATTCTTCTATTAAAATCATTCTAGCATCATCTAATGATAAATTATAATTTAGAATTCCATTTATTGCGATAGATATTTTTCCTGTTTCTTCTGATACTACTAAAGCAATACAATCGCTTTCTTCGCTTATTCCTAATGCTGCTCTATGTCTTGTTCCTAGTTTTTTATTTATTTTACTATTTAAGCTTATTGGGAATATTGCTCCTGCACTAGTAATTCTATTTCCTTGTATTATTACTCCTCCATCATGTAATGGGTTTCTAGGAAAGAATATAGATATTAATAGTTCTGAAGAAATATCTGCATAAAGTGCTTTACTTTTTTCTATATAATTATTTAAGCTTATTTCTCTTTCTATAACCATTAATCCACCTATTTTAGCTTTTCTCATATAATCAACTGCATTAATTATTTCATAAACTACTTTTTCACGTTCATCCATTGTAAGTGATCTTTGTCTAGTAAGTATTTGTTTTTTACCTAATTGTTCCAAAGCATTTCTAATTTCTGGTTGGAATATTATTATTAAAGCTAATGGCCCCCATGTTAATACATATTCTAGTATTAATCCTACTGTCATTAATTGTAATTTATCGCTAAGATATTTAATTACTAAAATTATTAGTATTCCTTTAAATATCATTATCATTTTAATATTATTCTTAAGGTTCTTAAGTACTGCATATATAAGTATCCATACTATTGATACATCTATTAAACTTTTCAATGTTGATAGTATATTAGTTACTGTCATTATTTACACCATCCTTTAGTATTCATTATCTATTATATCATATTAAAATAAAAATTGATATACTTTTTAATTTTTATTTTCCAAGTCCTTTATATATAAAGAAAAAAGCATATTTCTATGCTATTTTTGTTGTCCTAAGTTTTCTTTTCCAAAGTAAACCATGAATGCTATAAATCCAAATAACAATCCTATTGATACTATTGCTAACATTTTTGGTCCCGCTGTTTGAATATTTTCAAATGTATCTACTCCGAATGAACAAGATACTGGTTCTATCTTTCCTCCAACTAATACTCCTTGAGAATTAGCATGTTTATAAACTAAAGCAGGAGTACCTTTTGCATCTTTTGTAAATGTAATCTTCTTATCTCCATCTTTCTTTAAAACTGTTACCTTTAAATTATTTCCATTTGGTTCACATTTTAAATCAGATGTACAACTTACCTTATAATAACTCAAAGTTTTATTATTATCTGTAAATGTTGCTGTTTCTCCTACTCCTATTTCTAATTTATCTTTACTACTACAAAATGATGGCTTTATAAGATGATTAGCAACAGCATTAAGTATTTCATTAGTTTCTTTAGAAACATCTACTTCAATATTTGCTGAATCTGCTCTTAAGTAAGCATCTTTATTATAGCTTCCGTAACCATTTTTATATAATTCTTCCCATATTAATTTTTGAGTAGCAGCATAATAATTATTAGTATTACGAGTTCCAGATGTTGTATATCCATAATAAGCATATTGACTTATTTTAGCAGCTAAATTTTTAGCTTTAGTACTATTATTTAATGTTGCATTTAAATATGATGCTAAATCTTGTGTTTCAGTATAACTAATATCTTTATTTAAATTCTTTCCGACATCTACACAATATCCTACTTTATCAGTAGTATCTTTCATTGTAATAAAATCCATAAATGTTGAATTACTTCCAATTACTTTTCTAATACGATAATTGCCATCTTTTTGATCGTTATAGTATACATATGTTAAAGACGGTTTAGCAGCTCCATATACATTTCCCATCATCGCAAAGCATGCTGTAGCTGTTATCAATACCTTTCCCAATGATTTTTTCATCTCTATCACCTATCCTAAGAAGAGTATACAATATTTTTAATTTTTTTGCAACCATAAATTAACTTTTTATAAAAAAAGAAAAGAAGCTTCTTATTTAGCTTCTTCTGTTGCTCTAGTTTCTCTAATAACTGTTACCTTAATAGTACCAGGATATTGTACTTCTGCTTCAATTTGTTCTTTAATATTTCTTGCTATTTGATAAGACATTAAGTCATCTACTTCTTCAGGCTTAACGATAACTCTAAGTTCTCTTCCTGCTTGAATAGCATATGCTTTATCTACACCCTTAACATCATTTCCTATTTGTTCTATTTTTTCTAGTCTTTGGAAATAGTTTTCTGATGAATCATTTCTTGCTCCAGGTCTTGATGCTGAAATTGTATCAGCAATATTAACAATTGTAGCAATTATACTAGTAGCAGGTACATCTCCATGATGTGATGCTATGGCATTAATAACTATCTTATTTTCATTATATTTTTTAGCAATATCAACGCCAATATCAACGTGACTGCCTTCCATTTCAAAATCAATTGCTTTACCAATATCATGAAGTATTCCAGCTCTCTTAGCTAAATTAATATTTTCTCCAAGTTCAGCCGCTAATAATCCTGATATATTTGCTACTTCTATTGAATGTTTTAAAGCATTTTGTCCATAACTTGTTCTAAAATGTAGTTTACCAATTATTGTAATTAATTCTGGATCTATCTTAGATAATCCTAATTCGTATACTGCATTCTTACCATATTCTTTAATCTTCTGATTAACTTCATTACACATCTTATCATATACTTCTTCAATTCTAGCAGGATGTATTCTTCCATCTTTAATCAAAGTCTCTAAAGTTAATCTTGCTATCTCTCTTCTTAATGGATCAAAACTTGATATAACTATTGCTTCTGGAGTATCATCTATTATTAAATCTACTCCTGTAACTGATTCAATAGTTCTAACATTTCTTCCTTCTCTACCAATAATTCTTCCTTTCATTTCATCATTAGGTAATGAAATTACTGATATTGTTTGTTCATTAGTAACATCTGCAGCATATTTTTGCATACAATTAACTAACATTTCTTTAGCCTTTGAATCAACATCTAATTTAGCTTCTATTTCACGATCTTTAATATATGCTGCTATCTCTTTACTCATCTTTTCTTCAACGATTTTCATTACTGATTCTCTAGCTTGTTCTTTAGTAAAACCACTTATTTGTTCTAATTTTTCTAATTGTTCACGCTTGATATCTTCCATTTTTTCTTTTATTTCTTGGATTTCATCTTGTTTCTTTAATAAATTTTTTTCTCTATCTTCAAGTCCTTTTTCCCTATTTTGCATAATTTCATCACGTTTATCTAAATTCTTTTCACGTTGCAAAATACGTTCTTCTGTTTCTCTAACTTCATTCTTTTTCTCTTTAATTTCTTTATCTGCATCTATTTTTAATTTATTTATTTCTTCTTTTGTTTCAAATAAAGTTTCTCTTTTTATCTTATCTGCATCTTTTTTAGCTTTTTCTAATATAGAATCTGCTTTCTTTTCTCTTTGTTTATTTTTAAAATAATTTATTATTAGTAGTAAGATTCCTCCAACTATTAAACCAAGAATAAATAATAAAATGGAGAAAGTAGTATCATTCATGTGAACACCTCCATTCTTTTATATATTTATAGAAAAAATTATTATTTAAATTTAAACTATACAATATTATTGTATAGTCCTTTTTATCTAAAGTCAAGTTAATAATCTAATTTTACCAAGAAAAAAAGACTGATAATCAGTCTATTTCCATATACCTAAAGGATATTCTCCACTATCTACTAATTTCTTAATTTCCTTTACTACTTTATCTTTATCTTCTCTATATGTAATTCCTTGCCATACAGCATCTGTCTTAAGAACTTCTACTTTAGCCTTACCACTATTAATCTCTTCAAATATAATAGTAGGTATTAAGTATTCACATTTTGTAAGATTACCTTTATGTTCATCTAAGAATTCTGGAAATCTTTTCTCTAAATAATCAAACATTTTTGGAGTAAATCCAAACATATTCATTGATACTGTATCTTCTTCAGATACTTCAAATTCTTCTCCTCCTTCAAGTGGAGTAGCTATTAATTTTCCATCTTTCTTCTCTATATTACTTTCAATTAACTTTGTCAAATAACCATCTTTAACTTGACATATTCCCCTTTTAACAGCACCATTTTCAGTTAAAGTATTCTTAACTTTATATCCTGCCATTGCATATTCATTAATTGATTTTTCTTCTTTAACATTTTTAAGAAATTCTGCTATTACTTTAAAAGCATCTCTTCCATAAAAATCATCTGAATTGATTATTGCAAAATTTTCTTTTACAACATCTTTACAGCATAATATCGCATGCCCTGTTCCCCAAGGCTTAACTCTATCTTCTGGTACACTATATCCATAAGGTAACTTATCTAATTCTTGAAATACATACTCTACATCAATATATTTTTCTACTCTCTTGCCTACAGTATCTCTAAAAATATCGTAATTCTCTTTCTTAATAATAAATACAACCTTTTTAAATCCTTCTTTAATCGCATCATAAATAGAGTAATCTATTATAAAATTACCATATTCATCAATTGGTTCAATCTGTTTTAAACCACCAAATCTGCTCCCCATTCCGGCAGCCATTATAACTAATGTCATATATCCTCCTTTATTTAATTCTAATATATCATATTTTACATTATTTGACAATATACTTAACTATAATTATAATTAATATATATAAAGGACTGATAATATGAAAAAAATACTAATCTTATTCGGAGGTAATTCTTTCGAACATCTTATATCATGTAAATCTGCTAAAACTATTTTAACTAATATTGACACATCTCGTTATGAAGTAACCGCTGTAGGTATATCTAAAGATAATATATGGTATGAATATCATGATGATATATCTTTCTTAGAAGATTGGACAAACAGAAATATCACTAAAATAAATAATATTTGTGAGTATTTAAAAGAATTTGACAAAATCTTCCCTATCATTCATGGTAATCCTTGTGAAAATGGTAATCTATCTGGTATGTTTGATTTATTCAATATAAACTATGTTGGTTCATCCTTAGCAGGTTCTATTCTAGGTTATGATAAAGAACTTACTAAAATTATTTGTGATAAATATAATATTCCTCAAATACCTTACCAAGTAATAACCGAAAATAAATCTCTTAAGAAAATAGACTTAGACTATCCAGTTATTATAAAACCTGCTAAATGTGGTTCTTCTATTGGAATTAATATTGCTAATAATCTTAAAGAATTAAATAAATATCTTAAAATAGCCTTTAATTATGATAATAAAGTAATCATTGAAAAATATATTAAATCACGTGAATTAGAATGCGCTATTTTAGAAACTAAAAAATTAATTCCTTCTGAAATAGGTGAAATTCGTTCTTCAAATACTTTCTATGATTATGATTCTAAATATATCCTAGATAGTAAGTTAATTATTCCTGCTGATATTCCCAAAGAACTATCTGACGAAATAAAAAATCTATCTCTAAAAATATTCAAAGTATTATCTCTTAGAAACTTATCAAGAATAGATTTTCTCTATGACTATAATAATAAAAAATTATATTTTAATGAAGTAAATACTATGCCTGGTTTTACTGATATATCTATGTATCCTCTATTATTTAAACATCTAGGTATCTCTACTAAAGACTTAATTACAAAACTTCTTGAATATTAATTTATCTTATGCTATAATACACAGAAAAAGAAAGGAGATTTCCATGTATTTATATGAACCAACTTCAAGAAGATGTATAATTTATAAATTAGAACTTGATAAAGAAAAACTTCTTGCCTATAAAAAACAAGAAATATCTAAAGCTGATAAAGCTAGTCTTTTCCATGATATTCATAATTATCAAAATGTTCCTATTTTTCCAAATCAAGATACTCCATTATATGAAAACTTCTTAAGTTCTGGTAATTATATTAGAACTAAAGAATCTTATTTTACTACTGATAATGATTTATTAGAAAGAAAAGAAAAATTAAAAACTTATCTAACTAGTACTAATGACTCTGCCTACTTTACATCTAACTCTAAAAATCAAGTAGATTATTGTTTTACTCTACCTGGTGATTTACATAAATCTAGTACTTGTGGTATTGATTATCAAGAATTAACTAATGTTTTAACTCTTCCTGAAAAATTATGTACTCTTCATCTTTTAGAAGCCGGAATGTATCAATATCTAGAAGATAGATATGTTGATGAACAGTTAAAACTATTTACAATTACTGAAAGAAAGAACTATCTTTTTACTGAATTAAATGAATTAATTAGACTAGGTTTTGTAGATCATAAAAAAATTGAAACCCTAATTGTTCAAAGCAAAACTTTAACTAAAAAGATGCATAAGTTACACATAAAATAATAAAAACAATTAATAAAGTTTCAAACTATTAACAAAGCATTTTTGTTAATAGTTTTTTTAATTCTTACAAAAAACTCTTAAATCATGATATAAACTATGTATAGTAAACATCATAATCATTAAGAGTTTATTTAATTATTTATACTCCTAAAGTTTTATTCATCTTCTTTAATACTAATTTTCTAATAAAGTCTATTGGAATAATCATTAATGAAAACATAAACATAATAATAAATTCTTTAATTGTAAGACCACTAGTTCTAAACATTTCTCCCCCATAATAAATTAAATATATTTGCATTAATATAACAAAAGTAATAACTCCAATAAATACTTTATTCTTAGTTATATTAGCCATAATATTAAGTCTATGTGTCCTAGCATCAAAACTATTAAAAATACTAATAAATATTATTAAACCAAAGAAGGCTGTCAATATATCATCTTGAAATATAGTATTAGTAATTCTACTCTTTAAAAAGAATATACATAGTATAAATGATACCACTCCTGTTATAACTATCTGATTCATCATATAACTATTAATAATATTTTCACCCTTCTTCTTAGGTTCTTCATACATATATTCTACTAATGCTGGTTCATAAGAAAAGGCAAATCCTGATAATGTATCCATAATCATATTTATCCATAACATTTGAATAACTGTAATAGGTACTGGTATTCCTATAAATGGTCCTATTATTGATACAAGTAAACTACATAGATTAATTGTCAGTTGACATATAACAAACTTTCTAATACTTTTAAATATTGTTCTTCCATATAAAATAGCATTGGTTATTGAATAGAAGTTATCATCAAGTATCACTATATCTGCTGCTTCTTTAGCTACTTCTGTTCCACTTCCCATAGCAAATCCTACATCTGCTTTCTTTAAAGCCAAGGCATCATTTACTCCATCACCAGTCATTCCTACTACTAATCCTAAATTCTTAGCTATATTTACTAATCTACTTTTATCTTGTGGCATTGCTCTAGCAATAACTCTTATTTTAGGAAATATCTTCATAATTTCTTTATCATTCATAAGTTGTAATTTATTACTACTAATTATTAAATCATCTCCTGAAGTAATAAGTCCTATATCTTTAGCAATAGCTACTGCAGTCTCTTTATTATCTCCTGTTATCATTATTGTCTGAATACCAGCATGTCTAACTAAATCTATCCCTATATCAACATTATCTCTAATAGTATCTTTAAGAATAATAAATCCTACTAAAGTCATATTCCCAATAAGTTCTCTATCCTCACTTATCGCCAAAGCAATAACTCTCATCTTATTTAAACCCATCTTCTTAATAATATTATCTACATCACTAGTATCTCCTAAACTATGTCTATTACCTAGATTATCATAATAACTATTACACTTCTTCTTAACTTCTTCATATGCTCCTTTCATCAAATTATATACATGTCCCTTATACTTAATCTTAGTATACATATACTTCTTCTTTGAATCAAAAATTTCTCTTTTAATTACTTCATAATTCAAATTAAGATTCTTTACATAATCAAATATTGCTTTATCAGTAATATTACCTCCAATAATATTTCCAGTTGTAGTATCCCAAACGCTCTCATTATTCATATACATTGACATATTAAATATATCTCTATAATTATTATTAATTAAGTTATAATCAATATCTTTTCCATTACCAGAAATAAATCCCACTACTGATAATTTTCCTGAAGTAATTGTCCCTGTCTTGTCTGTAAATAAAACATTAATATTACCAGCTGTTTCTATTCCTATTAATTTTCTAACTAAAACATTATCTTTTAACATTCTTTTCATATTAGAACTAAGTACTAAAGTAATCATCATTGGTAATCCTTCTGGTACTGATACTACTATAATTGTTACACATAAGGTAAGGCCATCTAAGATATAGCCAAACATTAATCTACCATCTTTTAAAGTATTTATTATTAAATTAGTATTAAAATTATTACTAATAACAATCATATAAAATAGGTATGATACTACTGCAAATATTGAACATATATATCCTATTTTACTAATATCTTGAGCTAACTTTGTAAGTCTAATTTTAAGTGGTGATTCTGTATCTTCTTCTTGTAATTCTAAGGCCATCTTTCCATAAAAGGTATTATCGCCAACACTTCTAACTAACATTAAAGCATCTCCTGAATATACTACTGTTCCCATATATAAATATGTATTATCACTACCTACTTCTTTATACACTTCTTTAGCTTCTCCATTAATCATTGATTCATCTACTGATATATGTCCATTTATAATAATTCCATCAGCAGGTATTCTATCTCCTGTTGATAAGACTACTATATCATTAACTACTACATCATTAAGGAGAATACTCTTAACACTTCCCCCTCTTCTTACTCTAACATTTATCTTAGAAGATTCATCTGTAAGCTTATTAAAAGCTCTCATTGAACCATATTCACTAATTGAAGATATTAATGATGCTACTAAAATAGCTAATACTATTCCTACTGTTTCATACCAATCAAAATCTTTAAATAAGAATATTACTTTTATACCTAATGCTATTAATAATATTTTTATTATTGGATCAGAAAATGTTTCTAATAATAACTTTAAAAAAGTATCTTGTTTCTTTTTAGTAAATATATTTTCTCCATATTTCTCTCTATTAATAATTACTTCTTCATCACTAAGACCATTATTATTTATCATAATACCTCCCTAATAAAAGGTATTATCATTCTAGATAAAAAGAACTATATCTAATAGACATAATTCTTATCTTTTTTTATTAGCTTTTTCTTGTTCTAATAACATACTATTTATCTTATTAAGAGTAATATTTATTCTTGAATTTACTATATTATCAAGTTCATCCATTCTCTGATAACTAAACAATTCCTTATCAAGTCCTAAATCACGATAATCCTTTTCTAACTTAATAAGTATCCTATCAAATATATTCTTATATTTATTATTAAGATTATTTATCATAACAACTATCTCTTCATATATAGGATTATCTATATCATTATCATTATCTAAACTAATATCTTTAAAACTAAATATTGTGTTTATAAATTCTTCACTATCAGGTCTATCTATATTATCAAAAAAAACCTTCATATATTTATTAATCTTATCATTTCTATTTTTATAATCCGATATATTATCTTTATGAAAATTATAAAAATCACGATAATCTAGATTAATTCCACACTTCTTATAAAATTTCATTACTTCAATTAACCATCTATTTAAAGAAGTTACATCTAATACATCTTTCTTATCTCTTTTAACAAATACTATCTTATCTAAATACTTCTTTAATTCTAAATATCTATTTTTCATATTTACTACTTGATATATATCATATTCCATATTAGCGCCTCCATATCATCATTATAGCATACGGCAGACTATGTTCGCAACCTAACTATTTAAAATTCACAAGAAAAGAAACTAAACAAATATACAGCCTAATTAATATACTGAAAGCAAAATTTCTTTAAATTATTTCATAAAAAATATCTGTATAATTATTTTTTATAGATTGGTTGATGATAATATTCTTTTTTTATTTTCATACTTTCAATATCTTGTACATATTATATTATATTTAAAGAGAATAGCAATAATTAACTATTCTCTTTATGAAACATTTTTCCTATCCCTCTAGCAAATAAAGTAGCACAAGTCTTTCTAGCTGGTTGTTTATATATATCATCATATACTGTTGCTTCTCCAAGAAGTTCTTTATCATAATCTTTCTCTTCAATCATATTAAAGTAATTATCCAATATTTCTTTTGCTTCTTCTAAAGTCTTTCCTATTAGCATCTTACTAAGAATAGAAGTACTAGATATTGCTATTACACAAGCTTCTCCATTAAACTTAATATCTTCTATTATATTATCTTTTAGTTTTACATAGATATCTATATTATCAATACAACTAACATTATTACTATTAATTTTTATATAATCAGTAGTATCTTCTGGGATCATTCTATTACTAGTATTTTGATAATTATCTAATATAATACTTCTTTTCATATCATTATCCATTATAGTATTTCCTCCCAAATATTCTTACTATTCTTAAGTACATTAATTAGTAAATCTACTTCTTCATAAGTATTATAAAAACTTAAACTAATTCTACAAGTATTAGCTATATTAAAGACTTCTTTAAGTATCTTAGCACAATGATTACCTGCTCTAACACATATATTATATTTATCTAAATATATTGCTGTATCTTGACTAAATACTCCCTTAATATTAAATGCTACAATAGTACCATCAGTATCTCTATTATATACTTCTATAAAATCTAATTCATTAAGTTTATCTATTAAGTATTTTCTTAAATTATGTTCATATTCTTTAATTTTATCTATTCCAATTTTTTTAACATACTTAATACATTCGCATAGTCCTAATACTCCTTCTATATTTGGAGTTCCTGCTTCTAACTTATCTGGTAAATCTTTTAATTCAACATAACCATCTTTATTAAATATTGCATTCATTCCTCCGCCATATTCAAGTGGTACTAGTTCTTTAAGTAAATCAAACTTCCCATATAATACTCCAATACCAGTAGGTCCATATATTTTATGTCCTGAAAAGGCTAAGAAGTCAATGTCCATATCTTGTACATCTATTTTCTCATGAGCTATACTTTGTGCAGCATCTACTACTAGTAAAATATTTCTATCATGACATACCCTAGATATTTCTTTAACACTTCTAACATCTCCTATTACATTTGTAATATGCGCTATTGATACTACTTTAGTCTTATTAGTAATAACTTTCATTAAATTATCTATTGTTACTTCATTCTTTTCATTTAAAGGAATATATTTAACTTTAATTCCTAATTCTTTTGCTAACATAAACCAAGGTAATACATTTGAAGCATGTTCTGATTCCGTAATAATTACTTCATCATCTTTCTTTAAATGATATTTAAAATAACCAAAAGCTATATCGTTAAGTGATTTAGTAGTACCTGATGTAAATACTATTTCACTAGTATGTTTAGCATTAATAAAACTTCTAACCTCTTCACGACAATCTTCATATAATTCACTAACTTTTAAACTAGTAGCATAATCTCCTCTATGAATACTTGATGTATATTTATTATAATAATTATCTATCTCTTCTCTAACACAATCTGGTTTTAAAGTAGTAGCCCCATTATCAAAATAAACCATCTTGTTATTTTTAAATATTGAAAAATCTTCTCTATTCATATTATTCACCTCCAATACAAATCAATAATATCTATTATCTTTTTCCTAACATCAAAATTAACCATTACATTTCCTAACAAATATCCTTTTATTAATAATTTTAATGTATCATTATAACTAATTCCCTTACTCATTAGATAAAATATCTGATCATCTTTAAATGTTCCTATTACTGATCCATGTCTTGCTTCTACATCATCTAAATCTATAAACATATTAGGTTGAATTTTAGCATCACATTTATCCATTGTAACTATTCTTGTATTTTGTTCTAATATTGATCCATTACATTCTTTATATACATTACTATTTATTGTAAAATTAATCTTACTATTTTTAAGAGCCACTGATTTATTAGAAATATTACTTAATGTATTTTTAGCATTATGATTAATATCCATTATATATTCTTCTATACCTTTAGTAATTGAAGAAAAGTTATAATAGATATAATCTTTTTCCTTATTTAGATTAACTACTATCTTTTCTTTAATTCCTTCACTAGTATAAAATTTATTAATTTTAACTCCCCCATTATTAATATTATATATATTATTAATTTCTAATGTATTATCAAAACTACTTTCCATTATATTTACTCTACTATTAATAATATTAATAATAAGTTCTACTTTATCACAATCTATATACTCTATTTCATAATCACTATCTTTTACTATTTTAATTATATTATTCTCTATTTTAATAGTGTCATCTTGATAACTACTAACAATATTATTCTTTACTATTATTTTATTCATTACTTTATTCTCCAGATATAATATTTGTCTTTGTTTCT
>CAJMQX010000005.1 GCA_905215635.1 uncultured bacterium
TTATATGTTATTTTTTAAATCTAAAATTACTCTTCTTAAAACATCATACAGTTTATTTATATTACTCTTAGATAATTCTACTAATTCTTTATATATCTTCTCGGTATTATCTTCTTCTATATTATAAATATCATAATAAATATATTTAAGAATATATTCATTCTCTTTTAATTCATTATTACTTAAATACTTCTTAACATAACTATCCTTCTCTTTAAATAATCTACTAATATATTTATTATTATGTTTAATAATTTTATACTTAATATTACTCTTCTTTATATTATCTTTATCTTCTAGTATTTCATCTGCTTCTTCAAACAATAAACTACTTCTCTTTATCACTTTACCATCATTATCTATAATTATTCCCATTACTTCTATTGAAGAAGTTAACAAAAACATTTTATTATGTTTATCTAGACTATTTCTATCTATTATTACCTCATTATTTTTAATATTTAAATAATCTGTATTAGATATCTTATAAATAGGTATTCTTTTAACATTAATAATCTTATCTTCCCTTTTCCATTCATAGAATTCATAATAACTATCATGAAAATTTAAAACAATATCATAGATATAATCCATATTTTTTATCTCCTTTAATATACATTGCCATATTCATAATAATAAAACCTATTATTGTATAATAACACTCTATCCTTCCTGTTATAAAATTAACATATTCTAAGAAATTATACCCAGTATTAATTAAATTTAAATATAATATTATATATACAAATCCTAATGTCATTAATCCAAATCCACATAAAAAGAAAAAGATACGGGTCATTACCACTCACCTATAATAGTGTATTCTAATTACCCGTATTTTATTATTCTAAATAATTATTATTATCTAATTTAACATCATTAATAGATTCAAATTTTTTAGTTATTTTATCAGATGTTATATTTAAATTTTCTACATCTTTACTAACTGTATCTATACTTCTAGATAATTTATCCCAACGTTCTTTATATCTTTGAAACTCTATTCCTAATTTAATTAATTCTTCATGTACCACTTTAGCATATTTATCTCTTTCCATATTCTTAAGTAATAATTGTATTGTTGTAAGTGAAGATATCAATGTTGTTGGTGATGTTATCCATACATTCTTTTTATATGCATACTCTACTAAATCGTTATGATACGCATTTATTTCAGCAAATATTGCTTCTGCTGGTAAAAACATAATTGCTTGATTAGAAGTAACTCCAGGTATAATATATTTACTACTAATAGCATCTATATGTTTTTTTACATCTATTTTAAATTGTTTTTCATATCCTTGTCTTTCTACTGCCGTTTTAGTTTTATCTACCATTAAACGATAATTCTCTAATGGAAATTTAGAATCTATTGCCACTGTTCCTAAAGGTTCAGGTGTAAATATTACTGCATCAGCAATAGTAGTATTAGGTAATGTATACTGTAGTTGATATATTCTTTGATTATTTTCTCCAAAAACACTAGATAGTATATGTTTTAAATTTACTTCTCCAAATATACCACGACTCTTTTTATCTGTTAAAATACTCTGAAGAGAAACAATATCTCCAGATAAACTATCAATCTTCTTTTGTGCTTCATCTATCTTAGATAGTCTTTCTAATACATTAGTAAATGTCTTATTAGTCTTATTAAAATTCTCTTCTAATCTTTCATTCATTTTATCATTAATAAGTAATAATCTTCCTTCTACTTTATCTTGTAATTTTTCAAAATCTTCTGACATACTTTTAGATAAATCTGTTCTAAATGTAGATAATTCTCTAACTACTATACTCTCTACTTTACCAAGTCTTTCTACTAAAGAAGTATTTCCTCTAGCTAAAAGTATAATTAGTAATATTATTATTATTACTAGTAATCCTATTATTATATATTCCATCTTATCACCATATATAATTATACAATAATTTTACCTATTTTAAAAGTTTCCTCATCTACTTTACAGAAATATTATTCTTAATATCAAGATATCCTTCTTTTATATAATAAGTATGATATCCAAATAAGTTTAATCTATTGCTAATCTCCATACTTTGTTTACCATAATCACAATATAAATAATATATTTCATTCTTTTTAAGATATATTGAATAATTAGATAATAAACTATAATATGGTATATTTATTGCTCCATTTATATGTCCCATATTATATGTATAATTGTCTCTAATATCTATTATTTTAGGATTATTAATCTTACTAAGTTCTTTTATACTAATTTCATTCATAATATCACCTATCATAGTATATTAATAATTCTTACTTCTGATAAGTTATAATAACTAAAAAAAATCATAAGAAGTTATATTTTTATCACTTCACTATGATTCTTCCCTTAAATACCATATACTTATTCCTAAGAAACATCCTCCTATGATATTTCCTATTGTAACTGGCAATAAATTATTTATAATTAATTTGCTAATAGTCAAACTATTATCAAGCATATACCCTATTCCAAGATAAAACATATTAGCTATACTATGTTCAAAAGATAATACTACAAACATAAATATTGGTATAAATATTACTAGTATTTTTTCTCCAACATTCTTTACTGTTGAAGCTAGATAAACAGCTATACACACTAAGAAATTACATAATACTCCTAATATAATACATTCACTAAAAGTATAATTAACCTTTGTATTAGCAATTTTAATAAAACTATCACTAAGTATATCTCTAATAGGAGTATTATATATAAGTATTGTAATTATCAAAGCTCCTATTAAATTACCTATATATACTAATAATAGATTTTTAATTACCTGTTTAAATGTTACCTTTTTATCTAATAATGGTATTATTAATAACGAATTTCCTGTAAATAATTCTGTTTTAAATAATATAACTAATATAAGTCCTATTGGAAACACTATTCCAGATAATATTTTAGCTATACTATTATTATCTACCTTATAAGATACCATCGTAGATAATAATCCAGCTAAAGAAATAAACATTCCTGCATATATAGCTAAAATCAAGGTCTTAATAAATTTATTATTAATTTTTCCTTTAGCTATTTCTATATAATTACTTATATTCATTTATCTTATTCATCTGAAAAGAAATCATCAAAGAAATTATCATCATCGTCATCTTCTACTTTTGCTTTATTAGTATTAGATAATTCTGATATATTTATTGTCTTATTCTCATCAGCTACTTCTTTCTTCTCTTCTTTATTAGCTGGTATTATTTCTTGTACATTACTCATATCTATAGTTTTTCTTTTATCTTCTTCAGCATTAAGTATATTAATATTGTTAATCTTATCAGGAATTATTTCTTCTCTAGGTTTAACTATTTCTACATCATCAGTACTATTTTCGGTAATAGTAGGTATAGTCTTATCCTTCTCTTTTTCCTGTTTTTCTTTTTCTATTCTTTCTTCTTCTTCAAGTTCTGCTATTTTAGCATCTATTCTTTTTACTAAGTCATCTACATTAAAGCCTCCTTGAGATGCTTCAGATTGATGATTAGCAAATGGGTTATTCATTGCAAATGGATTGTTACCAAACATTGGTCCTGCACCCATTCCCATCATTGGATTAGCATTAAATGAGTTTGGCATTCCTCCTGTATTAGTACTACTACTATTACCCATCATTTCTGCCATTTTCTTCTTTTTCATATCTTTAACAAATTCTCTTATATCAAATAGTTGAACTTGTTGTCTAGGTCTTTCTGGATAAGTAGCTTTATCATAAGTTCTACCCCAATCCATCTTCCAGTTTGGTACTAATTTAGTCTTGAATGGCATCGTTCTTAAACGTAAACTAATTGTTTCATATTGTTGTAATCTTTGTAAATCACTAACTGTAACTAATGGTGTTGAAGCTGTTTTATCTTTATCTTTAGATTTAACTTCTCCACATAATTTAGACAATTCTTCCAATGCCCCAAGTTCACTACTAATTAAATATGTTATATTACAGTTACCCTTAATTGTTTCTGCGTTTTCTTTTCCATATACTTGTGTAAGCTGAGCATAGTTCTGAATAATAAAGGTAAATCTAATTAATCTAGAACGGGCTGCTGTTACCATTGTAGTAACATCTTTAAGTGGTGGCATATTTGCAAACTCATCTAGAATAAAGTTTGTTCTATAAGGTAACTTTCCACCTGACTCTTGAGCTACATCAATTAAAGTTTCATAACATTGTTTAATAAATATAGTAGCAAGTGGATGTAGTGTCTTTTTTTCATCTTGTACAATCATAAATACAGCAGTCTTTTGTCTACCTATCTCTTTCATATCAAAATCACTATGACATAACATTTCTGATAAATTATCACGTGATGCAAATAATTTTATTTTTTGTTTAAATGTTGCTAATACACCTTGCTTAGTATCTTCTGCAGTAAATACTACTCCTGAAGCATTAACATAAGCAGGTCTAGAAGGATCTTTTGCATTAAAGTATTCTTTAATATAATTATTATTAGGTCCTCCAAACTTTTCCTCTCCTAAACTAGACATAAGGTTAATACTATTAAGATTAATTTGTTCTTCTTTAGCATCTTCAAATAATCCTAATGCAAGTCCAGTAAAATAATCTGCTGCTGATTTCTCCCAGAATGGATCATTACTACTTTTTTCTTCATACAATATATTTAATGCTAAATCATCTAATAGTTCTATTGCCTTATCATTATCTCCTTCTTTATATAGTTTATAAGGAAGAGCCATTGGATTCCAACCATTACCATGTTGTGGATTACGAAAATTAAGAAGAACTATATTATATCCTCTTTCTCTTAACATATTACCAGTATTTTCATATATTTCTCCCTTAGGATCGGTAATAATCATTGATTCACCTTTTTTAGCTAAGCTTTGAACCATTGGAAATACTACTGCTTGAGTCTTACCACTACCAGTAGCACCGATTACTATATTATGAGCTTCACCATCATCAACCCACATTGTCTTACCATCATTAATAACAACAAGTCCTGCGGCATCTGCTGTATAGGCTGTTGGATCTACTTTCTTAAGTTGTTTTTCTATTTCGCTCTTTTTAGCCCATCTAGAATAACCATTATTTTTCTTACCACCAATACTAAATCCAAATCCGGATTCACGATCAAAAATATAAGAATTAACTGCAGTAAATACCCCAATTAATGCTAATATAAATAATACTAAAGTAGCAGCTATATACTTTCCAGTAAAAGCTTTAAAAGGTAATATTCCATAAAAATGTCCTTCCGTTGCTAATGTTGATAAATTAAGTACTGCTATTGCACATAAATACAAAAGTAATACACAAAAACATATAAATATTATCCAGTCTTTAGAATCTGCTCTAAATTTCATCTAATCCACCTCTTTCACTATAAAATTATAGCATATCATTAACAAACTATCAAGATTATTCAATATCATCATCTTTATTATTCATCTTATTAATTAACACATATCCTATTAGAAGTATTACTAATATTATTCCTAAAAATATATAAAAAGCATAATCTTTCCTATTATTCTTACTATTATTATCTTTATTATTATCTTTGCTATTATCAATCACATTATCTTTATTATCACTATTATCTAATACTAAGTTTATCCCTTCAGTACTATCTTTATCTACTACCCATGTATATATATTTCCATTAATCTTATCTGCATTATTATTAACTGCTTTTAATGTTGTCTCTATATTAATTTCTATTCTAGATAATGTAGGATATTTATCAAAACATAAATTATCATTACTAGTAGATATTACTAATGTATTATCTACTTTCTTTATCGTAGCCATCTTATAACAATTAGCTATCGCTGTTGAATTACTACTATTATTAATACTAAAATCATGATTAAAAATTAATTTATTTCCTGATAATTGATAATTGTATGTTGTATAGTTATTAGTACTACTATCTAAAGAATCATCTCCAATATTTTGATAATCATCTATATCTACTGGTATTTGCCATTTATTATTAAATAGTTCCATTTCACTACTATTACTTCCATTTAATATAACTTCTTCTTTATAAGTATTATCATCTATTGTCAAATTATATTGACATGTACATCCTGTTAACAATATTGTTCCTATTAATATAAATAATATTTTCTTTTTCATATTCCCCTCATTATTATCTACTTCTTTTATTCTTACTATTAACTACTTTTATAGTCTTAATTATAGCATTCTTTATTTTATCAGAAGTATCTTGATCTAATTCATAATTTATCTTTTCATAATTATTATATCCATTAGTTCTAATAGTCTTTATTTCTTCTAATTCTTTCTTAGCTATTGTATTAATTAAAGCTCCTACTCCTAAAGTAAGGGCACTAACCATCTCTATAACAGGCCCTTCAAAATCAAAAGGTGATAATACCGATCCGATAAACACGGGCATTCCAAAGTTTGTAAGTGATTTTCCTACTTTTCCCAAGGTAGTAAAAGTCTTCTCTTTTTTATCTAATTTTTCTTTTAATTTATTAACTTCTTCTCTATTTTCTTCTATTATTATTGTATCTGGAAACTCTCCCATATTATCACCTCTACTAACATTCTTTTAAAGCATTATAAAAGTCTAATACCATTTCTTTTTCATCACTAGGTATTGATACTAAGTTATTATCTTCATCTATTTCATAAATTAATACCAATTCTTTATCACTATCTATATTATCATCATAAGAACACATTATATATCTTTTACTAAGTTCTTCTATTTCAAATCCTCCAAGTATTGTAACTTCTACTTCTTTCCCATTAATTATCTTTTTCATAAGTATCTCCTTAATAATTAGCATCTGCATTATTGCTATTATTATAATAACTATCTAATTTTAATATTTTGGTATCTTGCATAGGAAAACTTGTATGTATTCCTACTTCTCTTATTACTACTCCGTTATATCCATTTGTAGTAGTAGCTTCTGCTATAATATATTTTCCAGCTTCTTCATCTACTGCTACTATCATTTGTACGTGATAGTTTCTTGCATTAATTAAATCGCCTGGTTGTCCAATACAATTCTTATCAGTTATTTTACAACTATCTTTAAACATATCATCAAATCCTTGAGTGGTATGTCTACTTATATTATAACCACCATTTTTAATAGCCCAACTAACAAATCCTGAACAATCAAGTCCTCCATAGTAAAATAAACTTCCTGAAGCTGATGTTGCTGGTCTAGTTTTACCACCAAATTCTGGAGATACTCCATATTGTTGATAATAACCTCCCCAATAATAAGGAATTTTAGCATTAAAATTATCATATAAGTAATTAACAAATGATACTGCTGCTGTAACAACTCCTGCTCTAGTACCAGCCCCATTTGAAACAACACTATCATGAATAAACTTATTCATATTTTCAATTGAACTACCATTATCTGCCAAAAACTCTCCAAGTGGCTCATTAATAGAAGTAGCATTAGTAGTATCTTTTATTTCAAGTCCTGCTATTGAAGATAAATATCCCTTAGCACTAATTACTACATCATCACCTAAATAATAATGTATTAATTCATCATAAGTATAATTGTGTACTGATGATAAATAGTATGATCCCCACTGACTAATACCATTACCATGGTTACCTGCACAAGTACCTTGCTTCCAAGATTCTGCAATTCCCCATTGACTATCTACCCAACTAACTGGAATCTTTTGATTTTTCTGTTTTATTGTATAATAATTCTCATCTTTATCTATACTACAAAAAGCATCATATTGTACACTTCGAAGTTCTCCATCAAATAAAAGTACTTGTCCAGCAGTTGCTTCTACTGCTTCATATATCTTATCAGAATATATATATGATCTATCAGTAATATCTCTAAATACTTGTTTTCTATCACTAGATTCTATTGTACAAGTACCTCCATCATGTGTTAGAAAATAAGTTCTAGCAGTTATCGCAAGAGACTTATATATCTCTATATCATTAAACATTCCAACTTCAGCACTAACAACTCCTGCTATATAATCTTCAAAAGCAAAAGTTCCAGATCCTGTAATAGCATAATCATCAGACTTATCTGTATATATTACTGTTACTTCACTACATCTATTCGTATAGTATCCACCAATGGCAGTTTTTCCTTTAGAACCAGATGATCCAAGTAATGCTGCCACCATATATATTATAAATAATATAAATAGTGCCACAATAAGAGCACCTATAGCCACAAGCATAATTTTTCTAGTAGCAGGATTCTTAAGTAATATTTTAAACTTCTCATTCTGTGTTTTATTTTCCATCTTGTCAAACATTTCAGAAGCTTTATTTTGTATTAGTTCTCTAGTAGAACTCATACCTAAATTGTTAGTATCTACTCCATCATCATTAATTTCTGGCGATTCATCATAATCTTCATTTGAATAATCTAAAGAAGAATCCTCATCCATCTGAGAATTCTCCTCATAACGTGGAGTAACAGGACGAGTATTCTTTCTAAAACTATTTGTATTACTATGTTTTCGATTTAAGTCTACTTTTTTTCCCATAATTACCACACCTAATCTCTATATATTCCTATAATCCGCCACCACTACCAAATGAATCTAATTCACTATCTGTAAGTGTTACATCTATTTGCATTCTTCTATTACCACATACAAATAAGGCTTCACCTTGATTATATCTCTTTATATTTTCTTTTTCATTATCATTTAAATCTACTAATAAAGCTAAATCTTCAGCTGCTTGTTTTCTAAGTCCCATAACTAAATAGTATGAAGCATTATCAAATATTGCTTTACCATGTGTAATCATATTACTAGCAACAAAGTCCGAAGGTTGCTGTGTAATAATAATTGTTCCTGTATTATATTTTCTAGCTCTTCTTTGTACTTGTGCTAAGAATTCTGCTCCAAGTTCATTTTGTGATCCTAAAAGTACATGTGCTTCATCTACTGATAATACTGTATTTCTATTAGGATTTAAGCATAAACTCCAAGCGTATTTAAGTACATTAAACAATAATGCATTTCTAATATTAACATCAGAATTCATTATCTCTTTAATATTAAATACTAAATAATCATTAGTAGTATCTATAGTAGTATGACCATTAAAATAATATTGTAATTCTTTTACTAAAGGTCTTAACTTTAATTCTAGTCTTTCAAGTACATCTCTTTCATGAGTTTTCTCTGTAATAGATGTAAGCTTACTAGTAACTGTAATATATACATCTTGCATAATTGGAAAATCTTTAGACTTATAATGAGAAAAGTTTGTATTATAAGCTATTCCAAATCTTGCATATGTTTCAAGTGCCATTTCTCCAAATAATGTTAATACATCTTCTTCTATGTTTGGAGAATAGTATTTCATAAATGCTTTTAATGTTTGTAATGTTGATGTAAGTATTGTATATCCAAGTCCTTGATTAGATACTTGTTCATCATCACTATCCATAACTATCTCAAGTGGATTAATCATTCCATATTGTCCACCCTTACCTAAATCTACTACTTCTCCTCCATAGTTTCTAGTCATCTCAGTAAGTTCACCTTCAGGATCTACACATACTAATTGATAGTTATTTCTAATATGACTTCTTATCATTAATTTAGCTGCTGTTGATTTACCTGATCCAGATGCTCCTAGGATAATCATATTAGCATTATTACGATTATTCTCTTTTCTTATTTGATATAAGAATTGATTAAATAATACTACACCACCAGAAAATTCTACTCCAAGCAATGTTGATAATCCATCATCTTTTAAACTATCAAAGATAAATGGATACATTGTAGCTATAGTTGGAGATGGCATAATTGTACCAATACGATCCTCTATTGGTTGTTTTTCAAATATTGGTAACATAGACTTAAGAACTCTTTCTTGTTCAAATCTAAGCGGTATTGCTACCATTTCCATTGAATCTAAATAAGTCTTTAAATTAACTTTCTTATTTTCTAATTCTTCTTTTGTATCTGCAGTAATCATAATATGTAATTGGAAATCAAAAGTTCTAGATTGTGAAGCTGTAAATTGTTGAATAAAAGTTTCAAGAGAATCTATATCCTGTCTAATTCTTTCCATTATAGTATTATCTTTTTCTACTTGATATCTTGCTCTTAAATCAGCTAATTCTTTATTAAGCATCTTAGTAAGTACTGATAAAGGTACAGGTACATGTTTAATAGATACCTTTACTCCAGGTATATTTATTAAATCAGATAAATATCCATCACCTACATATCTTGGATAAGATATTACTGTTAATACAGTAGCATATTTATCACTAATAACAAAATCTGATTTATTAAATTCTAACCCTTTAGGGGCTATTTGTGATTTAATATTCACTTGGCAACACCGCCTTACTTTCTGTTCTCATTCCCCCATTTAGAAAACTTTCTAATAATGTTCTAAGATCTGCATTAGATGTTTGTACACAATCAAGTCCACAATTAGCAAGTCCCATCATCAATGTTCTAAGTCTTTTTTGTATTATATCTAAATTTCTATCTTTAAATAATATATAAAACTCTGTATCTGTAACATTATTTCTCATAAAATCATTAGCTTTTTCTATATCTTGACTAATTAATTTCTTTATTCTTGGGTCTTGTACTTGATTATATTGTATTTGTAATGTTGCTAAATAGCTAGATATATCAACTGGTCTCCCTGCTGATATCCTCCAGAATTCAAAATCGATTGTATCATAGAATGTTTTAAGCATTGCTATAATATTATTTCTTGTATTAGAATCTAGGATAAAGATATTTCTAGGTCTTATTTTAACTCCAGTTACTTTTCCACCATTATCTAGTTCTATCATTCCATTAGTAATATTTTTAACTGTTATCCAATCTTCTGTATATTTACTTCCTATTGAACTCATTTTGCATACACCAACCCTTCCATATGTATTTTTTTCTTCCATTTTTAAATTCCATAACACTTTGTATTACGCAAAGTGTATTATGATAATTTGGTATTGGTAATACTAATACTACTGCTATAAGCATTGGAAGTGAGCATCCTAATAATACCCACGTTCCTGCATTAGAAAAAGTCAATAATAGTATTACTGTTACAAGTATTCCTGTTCCTAATATTATTAAATCTGGCATTGGTCTAAACATTCCAAATACTAACATAGATTTCTTTGTATTAGCAGGTACCAAACTATTATTCATAAAGTATCACACTCCTTTTACTCAAATATATTATTTTTTACCGCCACTACTAGCCGCTTCTGCTGTTGCATTAGCTGCAAATGTAGCTGAACTTTCATTAATAGCTCTAACTGTTTCTTTTAATCCACTATTTTCATTAGTTAATTGAGAAGAATGATTTGTTAATTTTCCTTGAATAGCATCATAAGTATCAAAATCAGTTATCGTATTATTAATAAATGCAGTAAATGTTTCTGGATCTAAAACGCTTTGTAAATATTCAACTGTTTTAGTACTTCTTCTAGCATTGTCAATCGCTTGTCTCATTGTATTAATATTAGAATTCAAAACAGCATCTGCTTTTTCATTAAGTCTTTGAGTTGTTTCTACAGTGTTACCATTTTCATCAATTGTACTAACTACAACATCAACATTGCCAATATCTCCACGCAACGCTCTTGTAATTCCATAACGTTTTAAATGCTTCAAAGCCTGTCCTCTAGCTTCTTCTGCATTTACCGCAGCCTGGGCTTTTTGTGCTGCTATCTGACGCATTTCATCTGTAGCTTCGCCATTCATTTCAGCTCTAACCAATTCAGCATTAGCTGCATCAGAAATAGCTTTTGCAGAATTTGCTGCTGCTTCATACATACCATAAATTTCACTAGTTGATTGACCAACTTTTACTTTTATGCCAAGGCCATTCTTGTCATTTTTCATATCTTTATTTAATTTTTCAGCATCAGCGGCATTAGCTACAGCAATATTTTGTTCTTTAGCCTCAATCTTTTTACCAGATCTGTCCTCGCTACTATCTTGAGCGCTCTTAACGCCTTTTTCCATAGAAGCTTGTGCCTCATTTACTTTCACTGCTGCTTCTATATTTTTCACTTCTTGTTTAATAATTTCTGAAGCTGTTTTCACACCAACAGCTTGTTGTAGTTTAGTAATTGTTTTAGAAACAGTTGCACTGATTGTAGCTCCGCCACCTTCTTCCAACCATTTTTCTCTTGATAACTCGCTAGTTTTGCTATTTTTTATTGATTCATTAATTTTTTTGTTAATTTCCTCAGGTTTTGTTGCACTAAATCCAGTTACAGCTCCACTACCAAAGCCTTGCAAAAATGCTCCTATACCTTGTAACGCAATGTTTGAACCATAACTTTGGTTTTCAGCCTTTGCACGTTCACTTGATGCTAAATTTAATTCAGCTTTAGCTGTATCATAGCTATTATTGTATTCTTTATTATATTTATCTTGAGCAACCTTTAATTTAGCTGTTAATCGAGCCCTTTCATCAGCAGATATATCATTTCTACTTAATTGAGTCTCTATATCAGCCAACTCACGTCTAGTAGCTTCACTAACGTGACCACCACTCTTTACCATATCAAATTCATTCTTTGCCTTATCATACTCTTCTTTTAAACGATTTTTTTCTTCAGTAGAAATATTATCATTATTAAGTGCTGCTTCATAAGCACGTTGTTTTGATACCAAATTATCTCTAGCATCCTCTAAGCTTTTTCTCTTGTTTCTA
Organism: uncultured bacterium; assembly: GCA_905215635.1. The sequence continues at coordinate 12,698 of CAJMQX010000005.1, forward strand.
TATTCATTTTTTGCTTTTCTTTCAGCTTTTTTAGCTTCTCTAACAGCTCTATTCAAAGAACGTCTATCAGTAGGCTTTCCTTCCTCTGTTAGTTTATCCTTTATATCTTTTCTTCTTCGATTTTCATTTTTAATTCTAGCCGCTGTTCTAACTGCCCCACCAGCAAGAGAACCACCAGCAAGTCCAGCTGTTCTTGCTGCCATAGGAGCAATTCTGTCTTTACCTTTAAGACCAAATCCAATTCCTGATGTCCCACCTTTAGGAAATAATTCTTCCAATAATTTTGGTGCTCTACTTGCAAACAATAATAATCCTAATATTAAAGCAATATAAGTAAAATCTTTTATACCATCTGATACATTTAATCCTTTGAATAAGTCTCCACTAGTAAATGCTCCATTCAAAGTTTGACATAACAATAATATAAAGTAAATAATAACTATCCTAATAAATAAATCTATATATGTTGTAAAGCATTGTTTTCCCCACTTTGCAAACATATTATCCTTCTTTGGTGCTAAGTATCCCATAATTGCTATTGGAGATACTATTTGTAAGAATATTAATTGTGCATATCTAACTCCTAAGTCTACACAATAAAGTAATAAAATATAACATATAAATCCACCAACTACTACTGCAAATAATCCATCAAAATCTATTGTTGCCACTTCTTCTTTCTTACCGGTTGCTGGATTATCTATTTTTGATGATTCATACAATCCCATAGTTAAATATTTTAAATCACCGTTTTCTCTTAATCTATTTAAGTTGTAATTCACAACATCTACTGCATCGCAATCATTACAAGCTTCTTCATTAACTTTATAAAATACAGAAAAAACATCTGAAGAAAATCCGCGTCCATAACTACCCATATCATCATCTATATCCGGATTTCCCAAAACAATTTTTGAAAGAAACTGTGTATCAATAATTCTTCCTTGTAATTTATATCCTAAAGAAAATATTTTTGGTACAAATGCAATCATCACTATTACTAATACTAGTTTTAAGGCAATGTTTCCTACTCCTTTTTCCTTATCTCCTATTGTATCAGGTTGAACAACATATTTAACAAACTCAAATGTGACATAAAATACCATAACTATTGTTAATATCATAGTTATTCTTTGATATATTGGAGCAATATCATCTGATGACAAAAGATTAACTTTAGCTATTGTCATAAATGCTTCATATAACCATGCTATTAATTTATATATTCCTTTACATAGAAATGCAGCAATACCTCTTCCTGCTTCTTCTACAATTGACAAATCTAAAATTTGCATATTATCATTCCTTCCTAAATACTACAAGAAGTATATCCTAAACCTTCCCACACTATATCTGCTAAGCCCATTAATAAATCTACAAATACTGGAACAAAGAAGAACACAACACCAATAATTAATCTCTTTATAAATGTTTTTTGTGCTTTTTTCATATCGTCTTCCTTACCAGCTATCACTGCTTTAGCAAAATCTAAAGTTCCAAGAATAATAACTAAAATTGGAACGATTATTTTAGGATATTGTAATATTTCATTTATAAGATATCTAATACTATCTTTATCATTAGGATCTCCAAAAAGGTCACCACATTTTACTTCAGAATCAATTTTAATTTTATCAATATTAGTTTTGCCTAATCCACCGGAAAAAACTTCTGACAACTTATTATCATAATTAGTTTTATTTGTTTTAGTCGTTAAATAAGCTGACATTTTGCTAATATCATTTGAAGCACTAACAAATTTACTTGCTGTACTGTAATCGTTAAATCCCCATATTCCTTCCGAATTAAAAAGTCCATCTTTAAATCTATAAACAAGATAAGTTGGGCAAGAATTGCCAACTTTTGGAGCAGTTATTCCTGTCTCTTTATCATCTTTATCCTTATTAAAATTAATTAATGAATCACTTTTTCCATTTTCTTCTTCAGTTAATGAAATAGTTACTTTTTTCTTATCAGGATTGTAACACAAAAATGTATCATTACTACTAGATTTATAATAGCAATCATCTTCATCACAAGATTCTAGTGCATAAGCTTTATTACATCCAAAAACTACTACTAATAGTAATAAAATTATATATTTTTTATATTTCATAAAGTACCTCTCTTCACATAAGTAAAATATCACGTATACATTATATCATAAAAAAATAGAAAAAGATAGAACTTTTTCTATTAATTTAATACATTTATCAAAATTAATATTTATCCCAACAAGTACTCCAAGATTGATTATTAATTGAACTATCATCTGTACTAGCTAGTAATCCAAATACTACTCTAACAATAGTTATTACAAAGAATATTGCAAGTGCATAAATACATCTCTTTACTAATAGTTTTTGAGCTGTTTTAATTTCATCTTCTTTAGAAGCAACTACTGCCTTTCCTAAATCTAACACACCTAAAATTACT
>CAJMQX010000006.1 GCA_905215635.1 uncultured bacterium
ATCATAAATTATATTACATCTACTATCTATATTATCTATATTTTTAGTAATATTATTCATAGTATCTGTATATTTATTTAATATTTCTATATAATCATTATGTTTATCTGTATAAGTTTCATAAAAGAAGTCACTTGCTAATTCTATATATTCTTCTCTTATTTTATTATAGTTATCTACCTCTTTAGATAGATCATTATAATTATTCTTTATTGCTATTTTATTTTCTTCTTTTAATGTATCATCTTTCTTTATTTTAATATTTATTATTATTGCTCCTGATATTATTATTAATGATATAATTATTCCTATTATTATTCTCTTTTTTTTATTCATACTACACTTCCTTTATTCTAGGAATAATTATATCATAGTTACTTCTTCTTGTAAATTGTAATTATGTCAGTTTTTTAAAGAAAAAGAATACTCATCTTTTTAAGGAATTGTATTCTTACATCATATCTTCTAAATCTTCTATCATTTTAGTTTTAGCTCTATTCATACTGCGTATCATTTTTCTAAAGTTACCACTTTTAATTTCTTGATATAATAGTGTTCCTCCTATACCAAGTCCTATTAAACATAAGCTATTTTTCATTTTCATATTTTCATCCTCCAAAATTATTATTATCTATTTATTAATTATTATACTTATTTTGGAGTAATTCTTTTAAAGTAGTTTTTCTATTTTCTACATAATCATTTTTTATTCCATTAATAAAAGCACTAGGTTCTCCTACTAGGATTAGTTTTTCTTTAGCTCTAGTTATTGCTGTATATATTAGTTTATTATATAGCATTCTATTAAATGATTTGGCAAAAGGCATTATTACCATTTTAAATTCTCCACCTTGTGACTTGTGTACACTAATAGCGTATCCATGGGTAATATTAATAAAGTCTTTTGGTGTATAAGTAACTCTATTTCCATCAAAATTAATAATTATCTCATTCTTCTTAGATTTAGCTCTATTCGCAGACACAATACTCTCTATATAACCCAAATCTCCATTAGATACTGCATTATCTCCATCATTAACTAACTGTAATACCTTATCTCCTTCTCTCCATACTATTTCTCCTGATACTATTTCATTCTTTAAAGGACTCTCTGGATTCATAATTTTTTGTAATACTTTATTTAAACTATCTATCCCATTTTGTGTCTTATACATTGGAGCTAATATTTGAATATCTTTTACATCATATCCTTTATCTATTGCCTTTTTAACTATATCACTAATCATTGGTAATATACTATCACTAGAACACTCTATAAAGTTATAATCATCATACTTAGCTAAAAAATTCTCATTAAGATCTTTATTTTTTACTTCATAAGCTAAAGAAGTAATATAACTATCTTCAGTCTGTCTATATAATTGTTTTAATTTTACTACATCTAAACAATCAGAATCTATTAAATCTTTTAATACCTGTCCTTGACTAACACTAGGTAATTGATAATAATCTCCTACTAAGATAATCTTTGCCTTATCGGTTATTCCTTTTAATAAACTAGCCATAAGTACTGTATCTATCATACTAGCTTCATCTACTATTACATAAGATTCTTTATTAGGACAATATTCATTAACTTGAAATTCATTCTTCTCTTTATCCCATCCTAAGTATTTATGTATTGTATAAGCTGGAAGTCCTGTTGTATCCATAAGTTTTCTAGCAGCTCTACCTGTTGGAGCCAATAAAGCCAATTTATCTTGTTTAAGTCCATTAATCTCTATTAGTAACTTAACTATACATTTAATAATCGTTGTCTTCCCTGTCCCAGGTCCTCCTGTTATAATAGTTCAATTATTATTAATAGCTTTCGAAATAGCATTCTTCTGAGATTCATCATAAGTTATCCCATTAACTAACTCTAATTGTTGTATTTTTAAATCTAACTTAGGTAACTTTCTTCTTTCTATATTATTTAATTGATATATTCTTCTAGCTATATAATTTTCATCTTCATATAATTCCCAAAGATAATATTTATCTTGTACTATTACTATTTGATTTAATTTAGATAATTTAAGTAATATATAATTAAATAATTCATGTGATATATTATCTGTATTTTTAAGCATATAATTATACATCTCATCAAAGTATAAGTATGTATCTCCCTGATTAAAAGTAATCGTATTCATCATATCTATTGTCAAAGCCATTAATCTTCTCTCATCATTAAGTTCATATCCATTATTTCTAGCTATCTTATCTATCTCATTAAATGAAATATCTATATCATCCATAATATCATAGATATTATTATTAATAATATCCAAGGTCTTATTATTATGTTTCTTCATTATAGTAATAGCATTCTTTGTACTAAATCCTAGTTTACTTAATTCAAGTACTATATGTGATGTCATTTGATATTCATTTAATACTTCTACTATTTTGTCTATCTTCTCTTTACTAAGTCTAGGTATTTCTAATAATCTATCTGGATCATTAATTATTATATTTATTGTATCCGTTCCTAGTTTATTAACTATTTTTTCTGCTGTTTTTTCTCCTATTGGAAATAAGTCTGATGATAGAAAGTCCACTATTTCTTCTTCTTTTGATGGCATTACTAATTCATAACTACTAACTTGAAATTGATTTCCATATTTATTATGACTAACAAATTCTCCTTGCATAAGATATGTCATTTTATATTTAAGTTCATCAAATATTCCTGTAAATGTTATAACTTTATTAATATATTCTGTCTGATCACTATCTTTTACTCTAAATAGTCCTACTAAATATCCATTACTAGTATTACTAAATATATCTTGAACATAAATTCCCTTTATATATGCCATAAATACACCTCACTACATATATTATTTTATCATATTTTTATCTATATCATATAAAGAAGTTCTTATTTCTTCTCAATAAGAACTTCTTTATCGGTCTTCTTCCCTTTTTTAATAGGCTTTTCTTCTTCTATTATCTTTTCTTTATCTTCACTTATAGTTATTTCTTCTTTATTTATCTGCTCTTCTTTTCTAGATGCATTTATTGCCATTCCTAAGACAAATATATATGATAAGAAGTATACCCATACCATCATTATTATTAATGATGATAAACTTCCATATAAGATATCATATCTAGCAAAATTATTTAAATAGAAGCTAAATACAAATGTTGCTAATGCCCATACTATTGTTGTAAATGCTGCTCCATATGTTGTTTCTTCACTCTTAATATTTTTAGAAGGTGCCATCGTATATACTAATTTAATATTAAAGTATACTATTAACATTGTAAGTGGCCACTTAATAGCATCAAATATTATTGTAAATTCATCTATAAATCCTTCAAATATTTTTGCTCTACTCATTAAAGTTAAGATATTAGCACCAAATATTGGTACAACTATTAAGAATACAAATAAGATTATAATTATTATAAGTAAGATAATTGAACTAATTCTTTTCTTAATCCAATCGCTATTCTCTACTTTATATAGTGCATCTGAAGTATTAATTATTGCATATGTACCATTAGAAGCTAAGATAAAAGCCATGATATTAAATACTCCTACGCTTCTATCAAAGCCTTTACCTGAAATAACTTCAATAATAATATCACTTGCTTGTTTAGGCATAATATTATTAACCAAATTAGCTACCATATCAATAGATATTCCAAAAGATGACGCTAATAATACTATTACTGTAAGTAAAGGTATTATTGCTAAGATAAGGTAAAAAGCAATATTAGCTGGTAATATTGCTAATTCCGGTTTCTTTAAAATATTTAATAATTTCTTTAAATACACCTTAATTTTTTCTTTCATCTTCATCCTCATTATAATTTCTCTTTAGCTGCTCTCATTGACAAGGTTGCTTCATTAATAGCATCATCTATTGTTTTTATATCATCTGTTATCATACTATAACCAAGACTAGCTCCAAATTCATGAGGTAATTCTTTCATCTCTTTACTTATCTTTCTCATATATTCTTGGACTTTTTGCTCTTCATATCCTACCATATATATCAAAAATTCATTACCATCAGTTCTAATTATATCAGTATTCTCTTCTTGATTAACTATTAATATACTAGCAGCTTTCTTTATAACCTCATCCCCTTCAGCATGTCCATAATTATCATTAATATATTTAATATTATTAAGATCTATTATAACTATTGCCTGAGGATAAATAACATTATCCTCCCAGGTCTTAATATTATAATTAAGATAGTTTCTATTCTTTAAAGAAGTCATAACATCAATAAACTTTAATTTATCATCTTTCTTAATATCATTCTTCTTTCCTTTTTTAAGTACAAAATAAATACTTCCTAGAATTACTCCCATTATAACTACTATAATTACTATATATTTAATCATTGTTCCTAAATCTACTTTAGAACTTAATATATAATCAGTATTATATTTATATTTTATATTCTTATAATTAATACTTTCTATATAAAAACTATATAATTTATAGAATGTATTATTTTTATTAACATCTCTTATTGCAAAGGTATAATCTGTATTAAGAGTATCTTGATATACTACTTTATAATCTTTAAATTTCTTTCCCTTATAGTATTCATAAGTATCTAAATTAAGTATTACTATACTATCATTACCTATACTTCTAAGTAAATCATCTGTATTATTATATCCTTTAGGACTAACTCCATTTTGTGATAAATAATCATATAGATAAGTATTACTAACTGTTAATACTTCATTCCCTTTTAAACTTCTAATAGAATCTACTACTAAATCATTCTTACTAAGTATTACATAATCTTCTTTAAATGGACTAACAGTATTTACTGTATCTATATTTACTCCATTAGTATTAAAATTAGCAAATAATAAGTCTACTTCTCCTCTTGAGAATGCTTGTTTAAGTTCTGTAACATTAGCATATTCTACTACTTTAAAGTCAACATCTGCCATATCTTCAAATCCGCTTAAATAATTTGATATTGTTCCAACAAACTCTTTATTAATAGTATTCTCATAAGGCATATTAGTAACATATCCATATACATAATTAGAAGCATTATAATTCATTCTCTCAGCTTCACTTATACCAGTAAACTTAAAGAAAGTATCCATAACTGACTTCTTATAATCTTCTTCATAATAATCTTTCTGATATATCATCATAAATTTATTCATAATACTCTTCAAGGTCTTATCCCCATTAATAGTAAGAACATATTTCTTATATAAATCATTAATATGATATACTACATGCATATCATTCTTTAATATATCATCTAAATATAGATTATAAGGTATTACCATATAAGATATACTCTCATTAGTCATTCCCTCTAATAATTCATCTATATCCTTACAAGTAGTAAACTTAATACCATTTCCATCATTTAAATAATATCTAATATTAGTAATATCCCCATCAAGTATTCCTACATTCTTATCTATAAGATCATTAATTCCATTTAAAGAATCCTCTTTAGAAGATACTACTACATAATAATCTTTATACATCTCTATATCTTTATCAGATAATTCATCATTATAATTAAGTATTCTAAATGTAACATCTTTATTATTTACACTTCCTGTAGATAAATAAGATACTTTATTAAATTCTATTCCATATGCATTAGTAAACTCTTCTAGATATGAAAATATTATTCCATTACCATCTTGTCCATATACTGGTATATCATTATATACAGAAACATCTATTACATTACTTTTATGATTATTAAGCCAATTTTTCTCTAATATAGAAAAACTAGATGAATCTTTTGTATAATTAAGAATAAATATAATAAGTGATACTATTAATATTAGTCCTATTATTGATAAAATTATTATTTTATTTGTTTTATTATTCTTCTTCATAATTAACTCCTAATTCTTAGTCCAACCAATATAATCATTATTTGGATGTTTTGTTCCTACTATTACAAATGCTCTATCTTCTCCATCATCTCCTACTATAGGCTTCTGTGTAAGAAAATATTCAAAGTCATAGCATTTAACTACATCTTCACTATAATAGCTATATGTATTATTAGCTATTTCTTTAGCTTTATCTTTACTAACGTTTTCTTCATATGTTATTGTTATATATATAATTTTTCCTTGAGTTCTAACACTAACATCATTTACTTCATCTTTACTTTTTAATTCCTCTATTAGTTTATTTGTATCAGACTTATCTATTTTAGCTATATTATTAAGTCTATCTCCATATTCCGAATTTCCTGATGAGAATAACATTCTCGCAAATATTGCTATCATCACTATAAGTAATACTAGTGCAAGCCCTCCAACTATTGCTAACCCCTTATGTCTTTTTATTAATTCCATTTCATACCTCCATTATGTATTAATTATACAATAATTTTTCTTATTTGTAAATTACTATTATAGTATATTAATTTAAATGTAAGAAAAACACAGATAAGTTTATCTTACCTGTGTAAGTTTCTATATTTCTTGAATAACACTAATAATCATTGGTTTATTACCAGTTTCTTCATATAAATATTTAGACAATTCTTCACGAATAGAATTCTTAACTTTACTATAATCCAAATAATTATTATGTGTATTAGCTTTAATAATATTTAAGCATATTTCTTTAGTACTATCTATAATATCTTGACTATCTTTTACATAGATAAAACCTCTTGTTAATATTTCCGGTCCTGCTAATACTTGTTTACTCTTCTTATCAATAGTAGAACTAATAATAATAATTCCATTATTAGATAACATCTCACGATCTTTTAATACTAATTCTCCTATATCATCTGAAGATTCTCCATCTATTGATATAGTTCCTGTATGAATAGTTTTATAATCATCTACTAAGTTTCCATTTTCAAATGTAGCTACACTACCATTTTCTTTAAGTATAATATTCTCTTTAGGTACTCCTAAATTATAAGCAAGTTCTCCATTAGCTACTTGTTCAGAATATTCTCCCTTTATTGGAAAATAATATTTAGGATTCATTAAACTTATCATTTGCATTAAATCTTCAGATGAAGCATGATAAGATAAATTCTTCTTTGGATTTAAAGTTATTGCATTAGCTCCACTCATAGCTATCTTATCAAGAAGATTATAGAATGTTTTCTCTCTTCCTTCATATATTGGTGTAGCTAAAAATATAGTATCTTTCTTATTAATCTTTATAAATTTATCATATCCATCTAATATTTTAATCATATTCATATAAGGTTTTTCTCTTTCATTAGAGTTAAGTATAACTACATTATCATCATTTATATTAGATAAATCTCCTATTATTTTACTATCTATATGTAAGTAATTATTATCTATTGAATATCTTATAATATTTTGTAATCTTTTTCCCATTACTACTATTTTTCTATCAGTCTTTGATACTTCATTAAATAATTCTTGTATTCTATATAAATGAGAATTTAATACATTAAATATTACTCTTCCTTTAGCATTAGTAAGTGTCTCATTAATTAATCCTTGTATTCTATGATTAGGAGATGTATATCCTTTTTTATCTGCATATATTGATTCTGACATTAAGCATAATACATTTTGTCTTCCTATATAAGCAAGTCTTCCTAAATCTGTTTTATATGGTCCTCTCATTGTAGAATCAAATACGAAGTCTGATGCATAAAATATTACTCCATCTTTAGTATAAACTGCATATCCAAAATTATCTGGTATTGAATGTGATAAACTAATTGGTGTAATTCTGACATTTCCAAAATCTATTATTTTATTTTCTTTTACTATATTAATATTACTAGTATCTTTCTTATACGTTGTAAGTTCTTCATATACTATATTACAAGTAAATTTAGATCCATATATTGCTACATTATCAAGAGTATCTACTATATCTGTAATAGCTCCTACATTCTCATCATGACCGTGTGTTAAAAATATTCCTTTTATTCTTTCTTTATTCTCTTTTAAATAATCTATATTAGGAATACTATAATCTATTCCTAAAGTATGCTCATCAGCATACTGTAATCCAGCTTCAAAAACAAATATATCGTCATCTACCGTGATAACATACATATTCTTTCCATTTTCATTTAGTCCTCCAAGACCAAATATATTTATTTTACTCATTTTTCTCCTTTCTTTTCTTAATAAAGTATAAAGACTTATAAATTATATCAAAAAAGAGTGTTCTTGTCAAACACTCTTCTTAAATAATAAATCTATTATTCTTTATTCTTTTTATTATATTCATAAGCTACTTTATCTAGATCTTTAATTAAATCATCAGTTAAACTCCAATCAGTTAATCTTGCTCCTGAGGCATATTTATGTCCTCCACCACCATAATTAGCAGCTACCTCATTAATAACAGGTCCTCTTGAACGTATATTAGCTTTAATAATTTTATTTTTCTTATCTTCAGAAAAGAATACCCATATTAATATTTCTTGTACAAACTTTAAATCATTAATCATATTTCCAGCTGCTGCTGAATCTACTGAGAATTCTTTCATCTTTTCTTCTGTAAGTTTAATATAAGCTAAGTTATTTTCTGTCAAAATTAAATTCTGATATATATATCCTTGAAATCTAACTTCTGATATTGGTCTTGTATATAACGGTTCATATAATTTTGTAAATTCTATATTAGTCATATCAAGTAATTTACTAACTAAACTAAATGTTTCATTACTAGTATAATCATGTAAAAATCTATCAGTATCTCCTACTATTCCTATATAGATATTTTCTGCTACTTTAGAAGATAATTTTAATTTATTATCTATTGCAAATTTAAATACTAATTGACTAGCACTACTTGCATTATCTTCTATATATTCTATATTAGCATAACTTTCTACATATGGGTGATGATCTATCTTTATAACATAATCAAAAGCAGACAAATCATCTATTCCTTCAATTCTTTTTTTATCTGGAGTATCTAATACTATTAATAGTGTTTTTGATAAGTCTACTCCATCTATTTTATCAAGGTTCCCCATAAAACGAAATCTTTGTGCTATTGTTCCTACTGCATAAACTGATTTATCTTTAAAGTTATCTAAAATAAGTTCTTTTAATGCAAATTGACTTCCTAGGGCATCTGGATCTGCTCCTATATGTCTAGCAATAACAATAGTATCATATTTTTTTATTTGTTTTAATATATCTTTAAATAATTTCATTTTCTATTAATTCTTTTTCTTTTTCTTTTTGTTGATACAATGCATATGTATCTCTGGCAATCATCAATTCTTCATTAGTAGGTATTATATAGCAAGGAATTGTTGAATCTTCTGTTGTAATTAACCTTTCTACGCCGCGACAATCATTAGCTTCTTCATCTATTTTTATTCCTAATACTGAAAGTCCATCTATTACTTCTCTTCTAGTATGAATAGAATTTTCTCCTATACCTGCTGTAAATACGATAGCATCGCATCCTCCAAGTTCAACATAATACTTAGCTATGCAATCTATTATTCTTCTAGTAAACATTTTTTGTGCTAATGTACATCTAGGATTACCTATCTTCATACCATCTTCAATATCTCTTGAATCACTACTAATACCACTTATTCCTAGTAATCCACTTTTTTTATTTAAGATCTCATCCATTTCTTCTGGACTACATTCTAATTGACGCATCATATATGTAACTACTGTTGCATCCATATCACCACAACGTGATCCCATCATAAGTCCTGCATTAGGAGTAAGTCCCATTGAAGTATCTATACATACTCCTTCTTTTACAGCTGAAATACTAGCTCCATTACCTATATGACAAGTAATTAACTTTGTATTATATCTTCCTAATATTTCATTCATTCTAGTAGATACATATTTATGACTAGTACCATGTGCTCCATATTTTCTTACTTTATATTTATCACACCATTCATACGGTACTGGATATAAGTAATTTTCTTCTTCAATAGTTTGATGAAAAGCTGTATCAAATGCTCCTGTTTGTAGTGCATTAGGAATAACTGCTTTAGCAGCTTTAATACCCTTAACTGCTGCTGGATTATGAAGCGGAGCCAAGCTAGATAATTCACGAACTTTCTTTATATTTTCATCAGTCATCTCTACTGTTCTATCAAAGTATGAACCTCCTTGAACAATACGATGTCCTATTGCCTTAATATCATCAAGTGACTCTACTATCTTATTTTCCATTAATTCATCCATAAGAATTTGTAAAGCTTCTTCATGATTCTTTAATTCAACTTCTTTTTTAATTTTTTCTCCATTTAATTTAATTGTATAGGAACTTTCTTTCATTCCAATTCTTTCAAATAATCCTGATATTAAAACTGTTTCATCAGGCATATCATAAGCTTGAAATTTTAAAGATGAACTTCCTGCATTTACTGATAATACTATCATTTTACACCTCTTTCTTAAGTAATTATATCAAATTCATAATATTTTTCAAGTAATTAAATAAATTTATTATTTAATTTCTGGCATATCCTTATCAAATGCAACTTCACTAAATACTTCTTTTCCTTGTTCATTGCACAATTCTTTATATTTATCATCCCAAGAAAGACGATAACTATTATTTATATCTAAGTTCATCTTCTTAGTCCAATCAGCTACTACTTCCATAGGATCTTTATCAGTACTCTTATTCTCTATTTCTAATGCTAATCCAAATGGATATTCATCTATACTAATTTCTATATCTTCATTACTATAAGTAGTTCTATATCTCTCATAACTTTCTACTACAGGAAATTTCATTACATTACTAATTATATAAAGAAAATTATCTTTATCATCAAAGGGGATATTCACTTCTTTTTCTTCTTCTTTATTAACTAAATCATCGGTTGTATCTTTAAGTCTTTTCTTCCAGCTTAATTTACACTTTGATTCTTTTTCATTTGATGAAATTCTAAAACGAAACCTTCCATCTACTTCTTTACTATAAAAATTATATCTCTCATCGCAATGATTAAATTGTATTGTCTTTTCATATGTTCTAAGACTCTTTTTAAGTTCTCCAAATTTAGACAATATTTCTTCTATTTCTTTCATCTTACTAATTGGATAATAATATCTAACTTCGTATTCCATTTTATCACTCCTAATCTTGCATTAATTATACTATTATTCTTATATCAAGTCTACTTATTTAATACATTTCTCTCTAATTTATAGTGTTTCTCTTGAACAAGTTCTAACATTTCATCCAAAGTATTAGTCTTACTTATTCCTTCTATTTCTATATCTATTAATCTAGATAATCCTATTAAACATGTCTTAAGATTTCTAAGCATATCCTGTTCTTTACCTTTATTTTTATCAATACTAATAAAGTGTTCTTCAAAGTCTATTAGTTTTACTATATCTTCGTGATAAATAAAATTATTCGCATGACAATCTGCATAAATTATTCCATTTTGAACTAATTCTTTTAATATCTTTAACATATCTATATAATAACTAGTAGCTATCTTACTACCCATCTGCTTATTTCTAAACAAATAAGCCAAGGTTTTTCCCCCTTCATAATAAGGTATTTCTTGTCCTATTACAGACTTTCCGATAGTAATTATCCCCGTAGGAAATGTTGTTAATTTAATCATCTTCTGTTTATCTTGAAGTTTTGATACAAGTCTTGCATCTTCTTCATAAGAAACAAATAAGTAATCAGCAAAATCTTTATATATTCTTAATGCAACATCATCTCTATCTCTACTTTTAAATAGATATACTCCATTATTTAATCTATATTCTGGTGTATTAAATATATTATCTGAATAAGATGTTTCTCCTACAAATACTCCCTTATTATTTCTTAAATCAGTCAAATCTTCATAATGAATATTTCTAATATTTTTATATTCTATTCCTTTTTTATCGGTAAAACCTTGTCTTACTTCCATATCTATCTCACCATATCTATTTTGTATATTTCTTTATCTTAACATTTTCTTTCTTATTAACTAAATTATATGTATCTTTTAATATCATATATTCTTCATTAGTAGGTATTACATATACTGGTATTTTAGATTCTTTAGTAGTAATCATTCCCATCTTATCAGGTAAATAACTTGCTATTTTATTATTCATCTCTTTATCAAGTTCTATTCCCATAATGTCCTTAATATGATCTATAATACTTTCTCTTACGGACATAACATTTTCTCCGCATCCTGCTGTAAAGATTATTCCATCTACCTTTCCTCTTAATTGGAAATAGTATTCAGCAATATAATTTGTAACTGAGGATACAAACATATCTAAAGCTAAATATGCCTTTTTATCTCCTGCTTCACATAACTTTAATATATCTCTAAAATCACTCTTCCCACATATTCCAAATAATCCACTTTCTCTATTTAAATCCATTGTTATTTCTTCTGAAGTCTTTCCCTCTTCAAAACTAACATAATCTACTACTGAAGCATCTATATTACCACATCTAGTTCCCATAACTAATCCATCTAGTGGAGTAAGTCCCATTGATGTATTATAACAAATACCATTTCTTATACAAGATATACTAGCTCCACTTCCTAAATGACATATTATCAAATTAATATCTTCCTTATTCATTATCTTCATCATCTCTTCAGTAATATATTTATGACTAGTTCCATGAAATCCATATTTTCTAACTCCATACTTACTATACCATTCATAAGGTACTGCATAAAGATAATTAACTTCTGGCATTGTTTGATGAAATGCCGTATCAAATACTCCTACTTGTTCTACATCAGGCATTATCTCACTAATCTCATGAATTACATTTAGTGATCCTGGAATATGTAAAGGTCCTAATGGTGCAAGACTATCTACATTCTTAATAACCTCTTCATCTATTATTACTGATTCTTGATAGTATTCTCCTCCATGTAATATTCTATGACCAATTCCTGCTATTTCACTAAAATCTTTAATAAAATTATTATCTACTAACTCTTTTAGCATTATTTTTACTGCATCTACATGATCTTTAACATACTCTTCTTTCTTAATCTTTCCGGCAGTTGTCTTTATCGTATAAAAACTATCCTCACTACCTATTTTTTCAATATAACCATTTGCAAGTTCTATATAATTATCCATATTCTCTACATCATATAAAGCAAACTTTAATGATGATGAACCCGCATTAATTACAAGATATTTTTTCATATACAAAACATTCCTTTCTTTTTTGCCACTATGCTAACATAATTACTTCATTTTGTCAATATATTCAGATACATTTGTTTGATATGTATATAAAGAAAAAGAACTAATATATTCATACTAGTTCTTATTATTAAGCATTTTTCTTAGCATCAAATTTCTTACGTTGTTCTGTATTTAATATTTTCTTTCTAAGTCTTAAGTAATGTGGTGTAACTTCAAGAAGTTCATCAGAATTAATATAATCTAGACAATACTCTAGTGTTATTGGTCTAGGTCTTTTTAATACTACTGTATGATCTGATCCAGCTGCACGTGTATTTGTTAATTGTTTTCCTTTAACTACGTTAACTGCTAAATCATTTTCACGATTGCATTCTCCCACGATCATACCTTCATATACTTCATCTCCTGGTAAAATAAACATTGTACCACGATCTTCCAAATTACCAATAGCATATGCTGTAGCCTTACCATTTTCCATAGATACTAATACTCCTAGTTTTCTTTCTCCTACATTAATATCTTCTACTGGTAAGAATTCTTTAAAACTATGATTTATTATTCCATATCCTTTTGTCATAGTCATAAAATCAGTTGTAAATCCTATAAGTCCACGTGATGGAATAGTATAATTTAATCTAACTAAGTTATTAACATTAGTCATATTTTCCATCTTAGCACCACGAAGTCCTAAAGCTTCAATAACATTACCAACAGATTCTTCTGGTACTTCTATTTGTACATCTTCATAAGGTTCACACTTAATTCCATCTATCTCTTTAATAATAACTTCTGGTTTAGATACTTGAAGTTCATATCCTTCTCTTCTAAGATTTTCTATTAATATAGATAAATGTAATTCTCCACGTCCAGATACTACCCAAGAATCCTGTCCTGCTGTTTCTACTTTTAAAGATACATCTCTTTGGGTTTCACGATATAATCTTTCTTCTATCTTTCTTGCTGTAACAAATTCCCCATCTCTTCCTACAAAAGGACTATCATTAGTCATAAATGTCATCTTTAATGTAGGTTCATCTATTCTAAGAATAGGTAATGCTTCATGTTCTCCTACTTCACAAACAGTCTCTCCTACTGATATATCTGGAAGTCCTGCTATTGCTACTATATCTCCTGCATGAGCTTCTTTTATTTCTATTCTCTTAAGTCCTAAAAATCCAAATAATTTTTGTATTCTAAATTGTTTTATTGTTCCATCTAATCTAATACAAGAAACCATTTCATTCTCTTTAATAGTTCCTGCTTTAACACAACCTACTCCAATTCGTCCTACAAATTCGTTATAATCAAGTAAAGCTGGTTGGAATTTTAATTTATCATTAACATTTGCTTTAGGAGCTGGTATTTCATTAACTATTAAATCAAATATACAAGAATAATCTTCTGATTGTGTACTTAAATCTGGACTTAAAGATGCCGTTCCATTTAAAGCAGATATATATGCTACTTTAAAGTCTAATTGTTCATCAGTAGCCCCTAGTTCTATAAATAAATCTATTACTTCATCTACTACTGATTGAAGTCTTGCTGTAGGTTTATCTACTTTATTAATAACTACTATTGGTTTAACATTTGCTTCTAATGCTTTCTTTAAAACAAATCTTGTTTGAGGCATAGTACCTTCATAAGCATCTACTAATAGTAATACTCCATCAACCATATTCATTATTCTTTCTACTTCTCCTCCAAAATCAGCATGTCCTGGAGTATCTAGAATATTAATTTTATAATCTTTATAATGAATTGCTGTAGGTTTAGCTAAGATAGTAATCCCTCTTTCTCTTTCTATATCATTAGAGTCCATTGCTCTAACTTCTACTTGTTCATTATCTCTAAAAGTTCCTGATTTTTGTAACAATTTATCTACTAAAGTTGTTTTACCATGGTCTACGTGTGCTATAATTGCGATATTTCTAATTTTATCATTCATTAGTTTCACTTCCCTTTTCTTTTCACAAGGTATAATTATATGAC
>CAJMQX010000007.1 GCA_905215635.1 uncultured bacterium
AAGCAAAAAAATCATAAAGTATCGCAAATTGTAATTGATAGAGAACGAAAAAGAGGGGGAAAAATGATTATGAATATGAATAAAGAAATAAAAAGTTTCGTTGAAAAAAAATATAGAGGCGCATTATTTAGTCAATATATAGAAACTGAAGTAATAGAAAAAGATCCAATGAAAATTGAAAACGATGGTTTTATACAAGGTTTCCATTTTTATGATAGAAAATTTATTACAGTTGAAGGAAAAAGATATGCAAGTGAAAAGTATAACTGCTCTAACTGGATTTATTTTGGTAAAAGATTAAGCTTGAATGAATTTAAGAATCAATATAGCAATAATTCAGACTATGAATCACTAATTAGTAATATAGAAAAAAGCGATTGTCAAGACGTTTGCCATACACAAGATGATTCTTTTTTACCGATGAATAAAGAAGATATGACTTTCAATGAATTCGTTCTTGAATCTATTTCGAAAAGAAAAGAACAAGAAAAAGCAAAAGCAAAAGCTGTGCTTGATAAATTAAGAAAACATCTCTATGAAGAGGTATCATGTACATGGTGGTGGTATGGTACAAAACAAGAAATGACAGGTACTATAGATGACATTGAAGATTTTGTTTTTGTTGGCATCAATGGTACTATGATTCCATTTGTTGCTGCTAACATGGCACTATCTGAAATAACATCCCCAAATGGTGAAATATTATATTTAAATCCATATATCGAAGATGGATATAATAAAGAATCAACTACTAGCATATACAAAATACAAAGATTAATATTTGGTAATGAAATACCATGTGCTGAAATTACAAAAAAATGGGAAAAATATAAAGAAGATGACAAGAAAGAAATTACATATATAAAAAATAGTATCTTACTTGCAGATTCATTAATGTATCTTATTAAAACTGAAATGATAAAACAATGGTCATATTTTGTTGATAATAATTGTAATGAATTATATTCAACAATGGTTGTTAAAGCAGTCTATGAAATGTTGCTTAAAATAGATAATTTTGTTCCCTTCGAAGAGGCTGAACAAGAAATTTATAATAAAAAATATAGCCTTAGCAGATATATGATTGAAGCCGCCGCAAATGCTGTATCATATTTTTCAAAACGTGGTGAAGAATATAGAGCATATTGGAATGAACAATATAGTATCGGAAATTCAAGAATTAAAAGAAATAGAATAATCTAAATTACTAAGTATTTGATTAAAAAATGGCTTATTCTGAATATGATACAAAGTTATTATCATTATTAGAAATTAAAACAGAAATTGAAGAAAATAGTGAACATGAAGTTGAAATTAGAGCAAGTATGTTAGTTGTCATAAATTATATATATGAACAAATAAATAAAAGTATTGATAGAATTGATATAAATGACTTTATCTGGAGTAAAAGTCAAGATAAGACTAAAAAATACAAACCTTATCATTTAACTAGAACAACATCATACTAAAAATCCTCAAAATTAACCATAAAAAAACAATAGCCAAATATCTTCGTAAGAAAATATTATCTATTGTTTTTTTATTTCATATTAAAATTTATTAACTAAATTCTTAAAGTCCTCTCCTCTTACTGCAAAGTTCTTAAACATATCAAATGAAGCTGAAGCCGGACTAAATAATACTACTTCCCCTTTAGTAGCCACTTCATAAGCCTTATTAACTACTTCTTCTAATGAATTAAGTATAAATATTTGAATATCCTCATCTTTCTTCTTATTCATAACTGCCTTATATATCTTATCTTTAGTAGCTCCAAACAAGATTAACTTACTAACATGTTTTAGTATTGGTTCCGCTAATGGTGAATAATCTAAATTCTTATCATATCCCCCTGCTATAAGTACAATTCTCTCCTCATAAGAATTAAGACCTGCTATTGTTCTAGTAGGACTAGAAGATACAGAATCATTATACCACTTCACTCCATTTATCTCTCTTACGAATTCAAGTCTATGTTCTACTCCTCTAAATTTTTCAATTACCTTAAAAGATTTATCTATATCTACTAAATCACATATAGCACTCATACAAGCACATATATTCTCATAGTTATGTCTTCCTCTAATATGTAACTTCCTAGTATCAAATACTCTACTTCCCTTATAATAAATAAAGTCATCTATAACATAAAAACTATTAGTCTCTTCATATCTACTAAAATACCTTATTTCTCTAGAAGACTTAATATCTCTAGTAATTTCATTATCTTTATTTAAAACAAGTATCCCCGGACTATTTCTAAATATATTTAATTTACTATCTATATATTCTTGATAATCTTTATGTTTATCTAAATGATTTGGACTAATATTAGTAATAACTGATATATCTGGACTAACATCCATACACATAAGTTGAAAAGATGATAATTCCAAGACAACAATATCATCACTCTTCATCTTACCTACTTGTGTAAATAAAGGTATTCCAATATTACCTCCAAGCCATACATGGTATCCATTACCCTCTAATACTTTTGCAATTAATGTTGTCGTAGTAGTTTTTCCATCAGATCCTGTTACCCCAACAATCTTACAAGGAGCATTCTTAATAACTTCTTCTATCTCCGTAGTAATATAAGCTCCTCTTTCTTTCTCTTCTAATAGTTCCCTCTTACTAGGTAAACATCCTGGAGCTCTAAATATAATATCAAATCCCTTTAATTTATCTAAATACTTATCTCCTGTAATTACTTCATAATTATATTTACTTAAATCTATCTCTATTTCTTTATCATTAAATATTACTACATTACAACCTAAATCATTTAAATAATCTAATAAAGGAATATTACTAACCCCTAATCCTACTATTGCTATTCTACTCTTTTTAAGTTTCTCATTAAATTCATCTAATTTCTTATTCATATAAATTTATCCTTTCATAATAAATTATATTTTATTTTTCCAAGAATTTGCTTACTACATTGATTATTGCTATTTTTCCATAATCATATGTAAGTGATCCTTGCATATATGCTATATAAGGTTCTCTTAATGGGCCATCACAAGATAATTCTATAGAAGATCCTTGTGTAAACGATCCTGATGCCATTACTATTTGACTATTATATCCTGGCATATCAGAAGGTTCTACCACTGCTTTTGCATCTATTGCTGAACTACTTTGAATAACTCTACAAAAATCAATTAATTTCTCTCTATTACCAAATTCAATATTTAAAACAATATCAGCCTTAGTATCATTATATCTAGGACTTACTTTATATCCTAATCTTTCCATAATATAACTCATCAAAGTACTAGTTTTAAGACTACTACTAACAACAGATGGTGCCATATATAATCCTAACAAGAACATTCTATTATTGCCTCCTGATGGTCCTACTTCTTTAGCCTGTCCAGGTACATTAAGTCTTTCAGCACATAACTCCACTAATTTCTTTTTACCACAAATATAAGCTCCATTAGTAGCTATTCCTGCTCCTAAGTTCTTAATCAAACTACCAACTACTAAATCAGCTCCTACTTCAGTAGGTTCTTTATAAGAAACAAATTCACAATAACAATTATCTACCATAATAATAACATTCTTATCTACTCTTCTAATTTGTTTAATAATATTCTCTAATTTCTCAATACTAATACTATCTCTATTAGAATATCCTTTACTTCTTTGAATTGTAACTAACTTAATCTTCTTAGCTAATAAAGCTTTATATATTTTTTCTACATCAAATTCTGAATTAATTAAATCTACTTGTTCATATTTTATTCCATAACTAATAAGACTACTATCATTATCTTCTATTCCTATTACTTTATCTAATGTATCATATGGTTTACCTGTAATTGATAGCATTGTATCGCCTGGTCTTAGCATTGCTGCTAATGCTACTGTCAAGGCATGTGTTCCTGATATTAATTGTCCTCTTACTAAAGCATCTTCACATTTAAATACTTCTTTATATACTTCTTCTACAGTATCTCTACCATAATCATTGTATCCATATCCTGTAGTACCATTAAAGCATCCCTCATTAACATTACATTTATGAAATGCCCCTAATACTTTCATACTATTATAAAAGCTTACTTTATCTATTTCCTTAATTTGTTCTTTAATCATTTCTTCGCAATCATATACATATTCTATTATTCTTTTTCTATCCATAATTTATCATCCTTTATATCTATTCTAATAATACTTCCACTCTCATAATTACTATTAATTATTTTATCTATTCCCATTACTAATTCTTCTATTTTAATTAATCTAGATTGTCCAATTCTTATAAGTTCTTCTAATAAATATTCCCTATTCATACTCCTAGTACTATTACTATCTATCCAATTAGGACATATGCATAATACTTTATTATTACTACATTTAGATATAGCTTTACTCATACATATTATTCCTGCTTTACTAGTACTATAATCTATACTATATTCACTATATGTATCTATTCCATCAGTACTACCCATATTAATAATTATTCCATTATCTATATACCTAGAATATATTTGATTACATAGAAACATTCCTACTAGATTTACTTCTAATACTCTCATAAATTCTTCTTTTGTCTTATTAAGAAAGCTATTATCCATACTTATACTAGCTAAATTTATTAGTATATCTATTTTACCAAATTCATCTATTACATACTTAAATATTTCTTCTATTTCTTCTTTCTTAGTAACATCACACCTATAACTAATAACACCAGGAATATCTTCTTTATGTTTATTATATGATATTATTACTTTATTTCCTTTATCTCTATAATAAGTTGCTAAATAAATCCCTATATCACAGCTTCCTCCAATTATTAATATATTCATATCTATTACCTCTTCTTCTTAATTATACTAAAATTTATTTAAAAAAGCTATCTTCTTCCTATCATTATCTCTATCTTTACATCTTATTTATCACTTTATTAACTTGATCTAATGCTACACCCATCTTATTAAGCATATTTCTAATTTCTGGATGTCCTCCTCCTAAATGTTCATTCCAATCATTATTAAAAACATAGCTTCCATTACTACATAGAGTTTGTGCTACTAGCATTAGCCAGTTCCCTAAGGCATTTTGTTCTGTACTAGTTAAATTTTCTGTTAATAGCATTCCAAGTAAGAAAGCTGCTATAGTATACAATCTAGATTCTTCTTGTTTATTAACATTACTATTCATACTAAATAATATGAAAAAAAGATAATATCATATCTATTTTCTTTTATAATTATTATCTTTTCTTAAAACTCTTTTCTTACATTTAATATTATCTTCTTCTCTATTATTATATTCTCTATCTACATCATTATCTCTATTAAGTATATCTACTTTATCATATTCTATATCTTTACTATCTATCTTCTTAGTTAACTCTACTTCTTTATTTACTTCATTATCTATATTTTCATTTTCTTCTAAGAATACTCCTCTTATCTTCATCTCATCATTAGCTTGAAGCATTTCTCTTAAAGAATTCATAAATGAATGAAAATCATAAAATCCTGTTATTGTAAAAATAATTCCTAAAAGATATCCTATAAATACATGTGTTGATAAAGTTATAAATGCACATCCAAGTACTCCTAAAAAGACAATTAATTCTCCTACAGCTAAATCTTTTACACCCTTAATAAGTTTCTTATAATAATTTTTCTGTTCGTATACCATATTTAAATAATCAGATTTATTATCTTCTAATAAGTCCATATCTAATTCTAATAATTTCTTCTGATAATATAAACCTACTCCTCTATGTTTTTGATACTTATAATAACTATATCCTCCTTTTAGTAAGAAAGTTCCTCCTATTAAAGATATTAATAAACTAGTATTTATCTTCATAATACTACCAAATACTCCTATTGCTAAAGATATTAAAGGTACTATTACCATCTTACTAAAATACTTTTCTTTTATATTCTTCTCTGTATCTATTTTCTTTACTACATCATCTATAACCAAATTCTTATTCATAATATTCCCCCTAAACAAGTACTCCTTATTATAATCAATATTCATCTTTTTTGCAAGAATTATCTATCTATTATTATAAAATCTTAATTAAAAAAGACAATCTCTTAAAGATTATCTTTTATTAATTTAGCACTTCTAAATATTGGCATTAATTTCTTAACATTAACTTTTTCTTTAATCTTTTTCTTACCAATATCTCTAATAGCTTTCAATCTACCAGATTCATCATCTTTATTATAAGCTATATAGCTAACACTATCTATATTGAAATTATGATTAAATTTAATAAATTTTGTTACTTCGTTTAGCATCAAAGCCATATCTCCAATAGTAATCATTCCTGCATTAACTGTAATACCAAATGATTTATCATCTATTATCATTGGATTAAACATTCTACTATCATAGTTGCTATATTCTGATTCAAAACGATATATATATTCACTATCATATCTTTCATATAGATAGTTTGTTTTTAATTTATTATTTTGTACAAGTAATGGATTATTACTTTCAAAATCTAATTCATTTAACTTCTCATAAAGTAAATATGCTACTAATTTAATTTGTGTTTTTACATTTTCCGAGGGAATTTCCTCATCATCCAATGTAAAAGTATAAATCTCTTTCATTTAAACCTCTTCCTTCTGAGCAAGAAATATCATATCACTTTTCTTCATTTTTGTCAAATCAATATAAATTTTTAAATTCTATTTCCACCACTCCTTCTATTTTAGTACCAGGTTGAATATTTTGATTACTAGCATATCCATACCCAGTTAAATTATATGTAACTCCCATAAGATCTAGAACTATTTTACTCTCTTTATAAGATAGTCCTGTAAAATCTATCATTGTCTTATCATTATCATTAGTAACTAATACTACCAAATCATTATTAGTAAGTGTTGTATCTTTATTAGGATACTGATTTATAATCTTATTTCCTGTTCCTATTGTAATAACTCTTAGTTTATTATCATTAAGTTCTTTAATTATTTCCGTAGTTGTCTTATTAGTATAATCATTAACTGTATAATTAATCTTATTACTAGTACTATTATCTATATTTAAATATTTAGATAAGTTAACAACAATATCTTTAACTGCTGGAGCTAAATAATTAACTGTATCTTTAGGTTTCTTAATAGCCATATATATAATTATCTCTGGATTATCTCCTGGATATATTCCTGCAAAAGAATATATATAATCACTATTTCCTGTTAAGTATTTTCCATTTTCATATATTGAAGCTGTACCAGTTTTTCCTATTAAATCATATCCTTCCATATAATATGCTGAACCAGTTCCTTTTGTACTATCAGGGGTAATTACACTTCTCATAAGTTCTTTTATCTTATCAGTAGTACTCTTAGAAGCTACTTTTCCTTTACTTTTCCTTGTATTTTCTAATGTTGTCTTTCCGTTTTCGTCTACTATCTTACTAACTACATAAGGTTCTAACATTTCTCCATCATTAGCTACTATACTCATTCCTTGTAACATCTGTACTGGACTAACCATAATACCCTGTCCATATCCTGCTGTAGCCGCTTCTACATCATAATTAAAACTAACATTCCCTTTAAGTTCATTATTTAAAGATATTCCTGTCTTTTTACCAAAACCATATTTATCATAACAAGCTTTAAGTTCCTTCTTAGAAATAACACTCTCAAGTAAATTAGCTACCCCTATATTAGAAGACATTGCATAACCATAATCATATGTAATTAATCCCCATCCTACTCCATTCCAGTCTTTAATAGTAACTGTATCATTAGCATCTCTTTCTGATACATATGTCTTAGATCCTGACATAAATGTATCATCACCCTTATATTTACCACTATCAATAGCACACATATAACTAAATGTTTTCATTGTAGAACCAGGTTCATATGTATAACTAACTAATGGATCCATATAATTAGTTAAATTTCTAATATTAGGATCATATGAAGGTGTTGAAGAATATCCTAGTATCTCTCCTGTCTTAGCATTCATAACTCCCATTAAAACCCATTCTGCTTGACTATCCTCTTGAGCTTTTTTAACTACTTTCTCTATAAATAATTGTACACTACTATCAATAGTTAGATATAAATCACTTCCATTAGTAGCATCTTCTACATATTCATTTGAATTAGCTATCTTATTACCTCTACCATCTTTCTCATAAGTAATATACCCTGCCTTACCAGTAAGTTCTTTATTAAAATATCCCTCTATTCCTAACTCTCCAACCATATATAGATTTCCATCTATCTCCTTATTCTTAGTATATCCTAATAAATAAGAAGCAAAATCTCCATTTGGATAATATCTTTTAGTACTTTTAGTGAAATCTATACCAGGTAAATTTAAATTCTTAATTTCTTCCATCTTTAACTGACTTAAGTTCTTCCCTGCTACTCCAAATTCTACTTGATAAGCATCTTTATTAAGTCTTTCTAATATTTTTTCATAAGACATATCTATATGTTCAGATAGTATTCTAGCAGTATTTTCTTTATCTTTAACGTGTCTAAGTTCTCCCCCATCTACACTTCTACTCTCTTCTAAGTAAGCTATCAAGGTATAACTAGAAACATCTTGTGCTAATACATTTCCCTTAGTGTCATAAATAGCTCCTCTTTCTGGCATAATTACTTCTTCTAAGATATTTCTATTTTTAATAAACTCACTAAGTGTTAAATCCCCTTTAGCTTTATAATCTACTAAACATCTATAAGTTAATGTTGCCCCAAATATTAAGAACAAAAAAAAGACAAAAAGATATACTAACTTATTTATCTTAAGTTTATTCGTATTTATCTTTTTGTCTTTCATAATAGCCTCCATATATTTACTTATTCTGAAACTGATTTAATATTTTCATTATTATAAGTAAGTCCTAACTGTGTACTAACTGCTTGTATTTTATCTAAAGAAACCATCTCATTTATTTTCATAACCAAACTTTGATTATCTTCAGTTTCATCTTTTATTATACCACTAAGTTCTTGAATTTCCAAATTAATTTTACTAAGCATTGCTCTGCTATAAATAATTCCTACTACTAAAAATAATGAAGTAATAACAAATGTCTTATAAATAAATTTCTCTATACGTACATTTTTATTTACTTTCTTCTTCTTTTTCATATTTATCAGTCCTTTATCTTTTCAACTATTCTAAGTCTAGCACTCCTAGCCCTATTATTTTCATCTAATTCTATATCGCTTGGTGTTATTCCTTTGCTAATTATTTTTAATTTAGGCATATATTCTAAAGGTATATAAGGAAGTTTACTAAATTTACTATCTACTTCACTATACTTTCTAAATATATTCTTAACTGTTCTATCTTCTAAAGAATGAAAAGTAATAACACATATTCTTCCACCTACACGAATTAAATCTATTGCTTGTTCTAATGCACTCTCAAGTACATCTAATTCATGATTTACTTCTATTCTAATAGCTTGAAATGTCTTTCTTGCCGGATGCCCTTCTCTAAGTTCTCTCGCTGGCATACTTCTTTTTATTATTTCTACTAATTCTAAAGTTGTCTCTATTGGTTTTATTTCTCTTTCTTTAATAATATTCTTAGCTATGCTATTAGCATATTTTTCTTCCCCATAGTCTCTTATTACTCTAACTAATTCTTGATAACTATAATTATTAACCAATTCATATGCTGAAAAATCACTATCAGTATCCATTCTCATATCAAGTCTTGCATCATTATGATAACTAAAACCGCGATAATCTTCATCAAGTTGCATACTACTAACACCAATATCAAATAGTATTCCATCTACCTTAGTAACACCCTCATCAAGTAAACATTCCTTCATATTAGCAAAATTACTTTTAATTATTTTATAATTTTTATATGCTTTTAGTCTTTCTTTACTATAGCTTATCGCTTCAGCGTCTTGGTCAAAAGCATATAAAAACCCCTTTTCAATTCTTTTTAAGATTTCTAAACTATGTCCTCCAAATCCCAAAGTAGCATCTACATAAACTCCATCTTTATTGATATTTAATCCATCAACACTTTCATATAATAATACACTCTTATGCTTCATCTTCAAAATCCCCATCAAATAAGTTTTCTGATATTTCATCCAACTTTTTATAATTTTCTTGCATTAGTTTATTTAATTTGTCTAATGCCCAAATTTCTAGGCGATCATTTACCCCAATGATTGCACATTCTTTTTCTATTCCTGCATATAAAATCAAAGAGTTATCTAGATTTATTCTACCTTGGCGATCAAATTCGCATACAGTGGCACTAGCTAAGAAAAATCTTGTAAATGTTCTTGCATCTTTCTTTGTAAATGGTAGTTTTTTAAGTCTATTGACAATCTTTTCCCACTCTACTAAGGAATACACGAATAAACATCCATCAAGTCCTTTAGTAACTACGAAACTCTTGCCAATTTCCTCTCTAAATTTAGAAGGTATTATTAATCTTCCCTTTTCATCAATATTATGATGATATTCTCCAATTAACATATTATCCCCCACTTTCTACCACTCTTCACCACTTGCACCTTAATTTTATAATAAAAAAAACTATTTGTAAATAGTTTCAAATAGTTTTTCATTAACTTTACACTATATCTTACATTTTAATATCCATATCTAGTATATTATCTAAATCTACTCCCGTAATTATCTTTCTAATAGCTTTGTTTTTAAGTAGTTTTTCCAATAAACTATCTTCATCTATAACTATATCTTTATAACTAACTGCTGTATCTGTATCTATTTCATCAATCCCTATACTAGTATCTATATTATAATTTAACTTAAGTTCTAATTTATAATTATCTTCTAATGAATTTACTACTATTAAAGCAGTCGTATCTTTATCATTATTCTTTATCTGAACACTACCAGAATACATCAAAGTATAATCTTGACTATATTCATAATTATACTTATCTATTGCTTTAGTAATCTTAAGTTGTTCATTACTATCACTCATATCATTCTCTTCAAACATTAAAAATTCATTATTAAGTATTCCTAAATAAATACTAAGTTCTATATCAACATCTCCAAATATATCCTCTTGGGTAAATTCTTCTCCATACACATTCTTATATATACTAGTATATTCATTATCTTGAAGTAATGTCTTATTATATTTATCTCTAAATTCTTCATCTATAACTAAAGTAATCTTTTTAACATACTTATCATCTAATTTAACATATTCTTTTCTATAATTAGCATTATCTAGTCCATTCTTAAATGTATCTATATCTTTTTGAAATAAATATTTATAATCATCTATTGTAACACTACTATTATTACTACTACCATCTTTATCAAGTATTTTCTCTATCTTAATAGTTTTATCATATACTTCTTCTATATTTACATACATATCATCATCAGTAACAAGCATCTTAATAACCGGTAATAATTCATCATCATAAGTATTATTCATAACTAAAGAAGACATCTTCTTATCTTTATCATAACCAATTCTTCCTTTAAACCCTACTTTATTAATAATATTATATATTTTATTATCTTTACCCATTGCATCATTAATAGTAGCATCTATATCATATGTAATATTAAATTCATCATACCCATTATATTCTTCATAAGGTATCATCTTAGTAATCTCTTTAGTAAATACTTTAAAAATCATCTTAGGATTATCTAATACAAAATAATAATATATTCCTCCTCCTAATAAGATTACTAATAATAATATTAAAATAATAGTACCAGTATGTGTATTCTTAGGTTCTTTAAATGTATCATCATCCATCTCTCTATCAACTACATTATCTTTATTTTCTTCCATATCTTACTACCTCTCTTTACTAATACATTATAATTTTATCATATCTATTCCTATTTTACAAACAAATTATCTTATTTAGAATTATTTTTCATCAAAAAAGCTTAACTTTCTTTACATAGTCAAGCTTATAATTAAAATTATATTTATGTTTCAGTATTGACAAGAACGCCGCGAAACCCTTCGGTACCGTATTTGCCAGTGCCTTGGTCACCGCTGTAGAACACCCCTGCTAAAGCACTATTTTTGTAGGAGCCACCGCGTATCATCCATGGGTGAGAAGGAGAAACAATGGAATAACTATCATAATACCAATGGTTTGTTTCTGATAAACCATGTCCATAGCATATTCCACCATTACATGCTGTTAAGGCACTTATCGTTGTACCACTTAATTTATACACATCATAATATTTACTATCTGGAAAATCTACTCCTGTATATGAAGTACCAGATGTTCCTACTAGTCCAGTAAAACCAGAACTGCCACTCCATAACTGACCGTCGGAATTAGCAAATACGCCCATGACATATTCATCTGCTCCTCCAGACATATCATATATTCCCGTAATGTTTCCTGTGGTACTTGCTACCTTTGTTAAATCTCTCATACTACTTTTGGTATTAGTATTATATTCAAGTAAATATCCATCCCATGTATAATATCCATAGCTATTGTATTGTTCTGTTGAAGTTTGAGCTGTATATGTTTTATTTATTGGAGTTTTTCCTCCTACGTTTCCTCCACTTCTTCCGGTATAATAACGTTCAGAGTTATTGGTATATACTTCTCTATTTACGCCATATTTAGAATGTGATAGATATGCCGCCGCTCCCCATTCACTATTCTTCATCATATGACTATCTGCATTTGTTGTTACCCCGTATGTTGAGCCACCTAATTTTTGAGCTGTAGAAAATTGTACAGATACTTTTATGCTTTTTAATGATAAAACATCTGGTAATATTGTAGGACTAGAAACTGAACCCGTTGTTTCAAACTTACCTACCCAAATACCTGATAACTCTTCGCCATCTTCTCTTACGCCATCACTATCATTATCCCACCAAAATGCTGGATGAGTTATATATTCTCCTACTTGTGTTCCTGTAGATATTGAATTTTTATCTTCAAATATTATTTCTATTGTTTGTTCTTTACCAGTTTTATTGTTGTTATCTACAGACCATATTTGATATTTATATCTAGGTATCCAAACATAATATGCAAGTATATCTGATTGGTTAATCTCTACTCCAGGATTAGCTTTATAGTATGCTCTAGTTTGTGTACCACTTTCTTTTACTAATACGGCATTAGCCCATTCTTGATTAGAATAATCATACCAAGAACTATCTGTACTAGATACTGTCTTTACTACAGTACCATTTGATGTATCAAATACTACTGGTATCATTCCATCATCAAGTACTGGAGCATTAGGTTCTTCTTTTTGGTCTACACAACTTCCATTTAAAGATAACGCAAATGATTGGTTCATTGTATCTGAACTAGTTTCAGCTGCATCTAACCATATCCATAAGTAATATGTTTCAGTTGTAGTACTATTATAATCTTTATCGGTAAATAATTTAATTCTATTATTCTTAGCAAGTCCTCCAAAATTACCTGATATAATAACTCCCGTATCTTTATCAGTACTACTTGTATTTAAAACATACATTAAATTACTACTAATAGTTAAATTAGCTGAAATACTTTTTATATCTAACCATAAATCCATATAAATAGTCTTACCATCCTTAGTAATCGTAGGCATTACTTTTATTTCCCTTTTTATATAGTTACCTGTCGTATTATCATTAACTTCTGTTGGTATTAAATTAATTGTACCTGATGTTATATCTCCACCACCATCAGCAGCACAACTAAAATCTCCCTCAATGGTAAAATTTACGACTGTTTTTTGTTCTTCTGTACTCTGCCAATTCCAATATGCTAGTGTACCACCAATAATTGCAATAATTAATCCAAATATAGCAATTATTATCAATGTTTTCTTATTCTTTTCCATACATTTCTCCTTCAAAAAAGTCCTCAAGTATTCTAACATTATCACTTTCTATTATGGTTAAATTATACTATAAATAAAGGAATTGCACAAGAAATATAGACAATTTTTTCTTAATTTTTTTAACTTTTATATTTTAATATTTTTAGATAAAATCAATATTTTCATGTTACATTTATAAAATTATCAAGTAGAATACTTTATAACTTTTTTTATTTTATATTATTATAGATAAAGAAAAATCTTAAGATTGTCTTCTTCTTAAGATTTTCATTGTATTAATTATTGTAAGTAAAGTAACTCCTGTATCAGCAAATACTGCTTGCCACATTGAAGCTATTCCTAAAGCACATAGTATAAGTACTAATATTTTAACTCCTATTGCAAAAATTAAATTCTCTTATTGTCTATCTCCCCTTCTGCTTCTTCAACATCATCAGTCCTTTGATGAGTTGTC
>CAJMQX010000008.1 GCA_905215635.1 uncultured bacterium
AATTATTTTTTTAATAATTTTACTTTTTAATGACATTCTTTTTTTATCTTGTGATTTTTAATTAATTTGACTAGTTCATACCAATAGACTGATATAAATGAAAGAATTATTGTGATAGTTAAATTACTTATACTTAAAGAAGTTAATTTAAGAACTTTTGAGATATCAGTATAGGTGATAAATATTATTCCTACGATTATAATTGAAGTTATTATCAATAATAATTTATCTTTAAAAAATTTGGATAGATTTTTATAAGCATATTCTTGATTACTGGCATTTACTTGTACTAAGAAGATATTAGATAGAATGATAATTATTAGGCCCATGGTTCTAGCTAAATAGATATCTTTTTCTTGATATATATAATAAGTTATAAATGATACTAGGAAAATAATTATTCCTTGAATAATACTTTTCATAATAGTTGATTTATCTAATAGTTTTTCTTTTATTTTTCTTGGTGGACGATTCATGATGTTTGGTTCTTCGGGTTCTCTTTCTAATACTACTGAACAAGTTGGATCGATAATTAGTTCTAATAATACGACATGCAATGGAAGTAGCATTAAATTATCAGGAGCTATGCCTGTTATTGATGCTACTAACGAAGAAAGAGCAATAGGAATATGAATGGTTAAGATATATCCGATAGATTTTTTTATATTATCATAAATTCGGCGACCATCTTTAATAGTATCTACGATAGTTGAAAAATTATCATCAAGTAAAATTAAATCAGCGGCTTCACTTGATACTTCACTGCCCTTCTTTCCCATAGCAATACCAATATCAGCCTGTTTTAAGGCAGCAGCATCATTTACGCCATCACCGGTCATGGCCACAATATAACCATTTTCTTGATAGGCTGATACAATAGTTTCTTTATGTTTGGGAATTACCCTGGAAAAAATTGAACATGAAGTAATATTATCTTTCAATTCTACAGCTGACATTTTTTCTAACATATCGCCAGTAATAATAACATCATCGTTTATTCCTACTTTTTTAGCAATAGACGAAGCAGTTAGTCCATTGTCACCAGTTATCATTACTACTTTAATTCCGGCTTTTTTACAAATAGCAATATAATCTGATACATTATCTTTAGGAGGATCAATAAACCCAATTAATCCAAGATATTTCAATGATAACTTAGTAATGTCATTAGGAAGAAGATAATTTTCTTGATAATTATTTGATGCTAAAGCTATTACTCTTAAACCTGAAGCTTGCATTTCTGATAATTTTTGATTGATTTTAGTACTTTCAAATGATGATAAATTACATAGTTTTAGGATACTTTCTGGAGAACCTTTAGCTATTACAGTAACAGTATCATTATTACTGTTATTTTTCTTGTCAATATTAGCAGAATTATTCTTCCAAACGGTAGCCATCATCTTTAATTCATCTGTAAATGGATAGCTTTTAACTTTTTGATTAGAAAATATTTCTTTTTTAGTAATACCTAGATTATGGGCATATTCAAAGATAGCTTTTTCCATCGGATCAAAAGTATCTTCCTCAGAACACATAGCACTTAGTTTTATAAGTTCTTTAGGATTATTAGCAGAACTTATTTCAGATATTTCCATTTGATTTTTAGTGATAGTGCCAGTTTTGTCAACACATAAAACAGAAATAGCTCCCAAAGTTTCTACAGCTGGTAATTTTTTTATAAGTGATTTTTTCTTTGCTAAACGCCAAGCGCCCATTGATAAAAAGACAGTTAAAACTACAGGAAATTCCTCAGGAATCATAGCCATAGCAAGAGTTATTCCAGATAAGATACTAGAGATTATACGTTCTTTTAACTGATAGTCATTAAGATTTATAAAAGTAAAGATAGCTACTAGTAAGAAGAGAAATAAAGCAATAATAGAACAAGTTTTTACAAGATTGTCAATCTGAATTTGTAATGGTGTTTTTTTAGGTTTTATTTTACTGATACTATAACCTATTTTGCCGTATTCTGTATCATTACCTATTTTATCTACTCTAATAATAGCAGTACCTCCAGTTACAAGAGTACCTTGATAACAATAATTGGTCTTCCAATAGTCAGAATTTATATCTTCTTTGGTGGTTTTATATACATTTATGGATTCACCAGTTAGAATAGATTCATCTACTTTTAAACCATTACATTTTATAATTTTACCATCAGCAGGTATTTTAATTCCTTCATGGATATATACAATATCACCAGGTACTAAATCAGTAGTAGAGATTTCTACTTTATGATTATCTCTTAGGACTGTAACATACGGAGTAGAAATACGTTTTAAAGCTTTAAGAGTTTTATCTGTTTTCCATTCTTGAAGAATATCGATGGCAATGACAGCAAAAACGAAAACTAACATAATAATGCCATCACTAGGGTTACCTAAGATAAAATAAATAGATGCTGCTAGAATAAGGAGCAAGAACATTGGCTCACATAAAATATGAACTATTTTTAGGAAAAATGATTCTTTTTTTGCAGTGGTTATTTCATTTTTTCCATATTTGCTTTGAAGTTCTATGACTTCTTCGCTTGTTAATCCTTCTAAAGTTTCTTTTTCTTTATTCATAATTTTCATATTATCAATCTTAAAATAAATATAGATTGATTCCTTTCTTATATTTTTATGGATAATAAAATTGCACTTTTATAGTTAAATTCTTATATAAGAAAAATGCATCAAGGGAATACATACTGTCCCATAGATGCATACATCTATTGCTTTTAGCCCGGCATAAATATACCTGTCAGTTGTACTGTAGATAAGAAAAATTCTTTTTTGCAGTGCAATTATCTATTCATTCTCATTATATGATTTATATATTTTTTTGTCAATGAAAAATGCCTAAATAATTAGGCATTATAATTCAAACTGAGAGTTATATAAAGCGGCATATGAACCATTTAGTTTAATTAATTCTTCATGTGTTCCTTGCTCTACAATATTACCATCTTTCATAACTAAAATTAAATCAGCATTTTTAATAGTAGATAGTCTGTGGGCAATGATGAAGGACGTTTTTCCTTTAGTTAACTTATCCATGGCTTTTTGAACAAGTTCTTCAGTACGAGTATCAACATTAGATGTTGCTTCATCTAAGATAAGGAATGGTGCATCTTCAATCATACCTCTAGCAATTGTTAGCAATTGTTTTTGACCAGCAGAAATAGATTCATTATCAGAAAGAACAGTATCATAACCTTGAGGAAGAGTTTTAATAAAGTGATCTACTCCAACGGTTTTACATACTTCTTCTACTTTTTTATTAGTTACATTTTTACGATTGAAAACAATATTTTCTTTAATAGTACCTTCGAATAACCATGTATCTTGAAGTACCATAGTAAATAACGAATGAATATTTTCTCTTGTTAAATCATGAATTGAAGTACCATCAATTAAAATTTCACCATTATTTATTTCATAGAATTTCATTAATAAGTTAACCATGGTGGTTTTTCCGGCTCCAGTTGGTCCTACAATAGCAATCTTTTGACCAGGCTTTGCTATAGCACTAAAATCTTTAATTGTAGGATTTTCACTGTCTTCATAAGTAAAGGATACATTTTTAAATTCAATTTGTCCTTTAACATCACTTTTCTTTAATACTTTAGTTAGATGACTTTCATCAGTTAATTCTTGTTCATCTAAAAATTCAAATACTCTTTCACTAGCTGCTGCTGTTGTTTGAAGACTAGTCATAGACTGAGCAATTTGAGATAATGGACTTGTAAATAATCTAACATAAGTAATAAATGCTACGATTACTCCAAAAGTAATTATGTTCTTAGAAGTTAGTAGAGCTCCAACTACACAGACAGCAACATAACCAAAATTACCTACGAAGTTCATTAATGGCATCATCAAACTTGATAAGAAACGGCTCTTGCGATTTGCTTCATACATTTTTTGATTTAAATTATCAAATTTTTCATCAACAATCTTTTGACCATTATAACTTTTAACAACATTTAAACCAGAATATACTTCTTCGATGTGGCCATTTAGGTTTCCTAACTCTTTTTGTCTTAAACTAAAATACTTTTGTGATTTTCCTAGGATTAAAAACATAAAAATGAAACCAATTAAACTTGATATAATAGCCGTTAAAGACATTATCCAGTTAGTTATAAACATCATAATAGTAGTTCCTATAAATAAGGCAATAGCACTTACTAAGGTAGATAATGATTGATCCATTGATGAAGATAAAGTATCAACATCATTAGTTATTCTTGATAAGATATCACCATTAGAAGTTTTATCAAAATACTTTAATGGGAGCTTATTTATTTTATAAGAAATATCTTTACGAAGACGATTAGCAAATCTATTAGATACAATTGTCATAGAAATGGCTTCAATATAGTTAAATATTGCACTAATAATATATAATGCTATTAGGGTATAAGCAATACTCTTTATTTTTTCTAGGGGCATTTTAGGTTTTATTAATGATTTAATACTATCAGGGGCGTCATCTATTTTATTATAAATATCAGTTATTTTCGTATTTTCATCAATAGAACCCATTAAAGATAAAAACTCTGCTTTATCTTCTTTAGTAATTTTAGTATCATCTATTGTTAAATCAGTAAATAGAAGTCTTGCAATACTAGTAGGAATAACTGGAGTTCCATTTAAAGATTTAATTAATGTTATTTTATCTTCTTTACTTATTAATTGATTATTATAATTAGAATCAGTAATAATAATATTTAGAATACTATCAGGTAGTGTACTTAGATTTGTAAGAAGATTATCTTTATCATTAAGAAATTTATTAAAAAGATCTTTGTCTGATGAGGATACACTATCAGATGATAATATTTCACTAATAGTAGACTCGTTTAGATTTAAGTTTAGAATACTAGGCAACTTAGTTTTTAGATTATCTTTATTTAAATCATCTTCTAAAGATTCTTTAATAGTAATAATATTATCTTTATTAGGAATAAGTCCTTCAGAAATACGATCTGTAAGATCTGATAGTATATTAGGAGTAAATATTGCTAAGATAGAACTAGTAGTAGCTAATACTATTGAGATAATTATTAGTAACTTATAGGATTTTAATTCTTTTAACAATCTTGTGACAGCTTTACCAAAATCTTTGGCTTTTGCATCAGGATTGTTGTGTCCTCCAGGTCTAGGCATTTTCTAATTCCTCCTTTGATAGTTGAGATAAGGCAATTTGTTTATAGACAGAACATTTTTTTAAGAGTTCTTCGTGAGTACCATAGCCAACACATTTGCCATTATCTAGAACCATTATTTTATCAGCGTGCATAATAGTACCAATTCTTTGAGCTACTATAACACATGTAGCATTCTTAGTATGTTTTTTTAATTCTTTTCTTAAAGTAGCATCTGTTTTATAGTCTAGAGCTGAAAATGAATCATCAAAGATATATATTTCTGGATCTCTGGCGATAGCACGAGCGATGGCAAGTCTTTGTTTTTGCCCTCCGGAAATATTAGTTCCTCTTTGAGCTAGATTAGTCTTATAACCTTTATCCATTTTTTCAACAAATTCTTTAGCTTGAGCTACTTCAATAGACTTTTTAATAATATCATCAGTCTTAGGCTTTTTAGATTCACCATAAGCAACATTATCTTTTACAGTACCACTAAAGATTACAGCTTTTTGAGGAACATATCCTAATTTGTTGAAAAGATATGATTGTTTGTATTCTTTAACATTTATACCATCAATTAATACTTCACCATCAGTAGCATCATAAAATCTAGGAATAAGATTAATTAATGTAGATTTACCACTACCGGTTGAACCAATAAAAGCAATAGTTTCGCCAGCAGTAACTTTAAATGAGATGTCTTTTAAAAGATATTCTTCAGCATCAGGGTATTTAAAAGATACATTCTTAAATTCAATAGTACCTACTTCGCTAGTAATATCTTTATTTATAGTACCATCAGGAACAGTAATTGAAGTTTCTAATACCTCATTAATACGATTAGCAGAAACACTGGCTCTTGGTAAAATCATAAAAATCATAGCTAACATTAGAAATGACATTATTACTTGCATAGCATAACTAGAGAAAATAACCATATCACTAAATACTTGAAGCTTATCAGCCATTAGAGCAGCATCTATTAAGTAAGCTCCAATAAAATATATTACCATAGTTAAAGAATTCATTACTAAATACATAGCAGGTGACATTATAGAGAAAGCTTTTTGATTAAATAACTGTTGATTAGTTAATTTATCATTAACCTCTTGGAATTTTTCTTCTTGATATTTTTCAGCATTAAAAGCATGAATTACTCTTAAACCATTTAAATTTTCACGAGTGACATTATTAATCTTATCTATTAATTTTTGAACTATTTTAAATTTAGGCATTACTACAATAATAAGGGTAATAATTATAGATAAAAGAATTAGGACAGCAATAGAAGTAACTAAAGACCATTGCCAACTCTTATTAACGATTTTTGTTATTGCCCATACAGCAGTAATTGGAGCTTTTACAAGTAATTGAAGTCCCATACCAATAAGCATTTCTACTTGAGTTATATCATTAGTTGTTCTAGTAATTAGACTACTAGTAGAAAAATTCTTAACCTCATTAAATGATAGTGCTTCAACTTTACTA
Organism: uncultured bacterium; assembly: GCA_905215635.1. The sequence goes on from CAJMQX010000008.1 coordinate 6,635, forward strand.
AAAAGATTTTTTCTTAGCTTAGTAGAAAATGATGATGAGAGATTAGCAATAAAATAACCTACAAATATGGCACTACATAAACTACCTAAAGCACACAAAAGCATATAGCCACCATTTTTTAAGATTTCACTAATAGCACTACCCTCAGTTTTAACAAGTTGAGTAATAGCAGCCATATAATCAGGCATTTTTAATTCTAGCCATACTTGAACTACAATTAAAATAATGCTGATAAAAGCAAGAAAGTATTCTTTCTTACCAAGATTTTTCATTAATTTTAACATTTTATTCTTCCTTTCATAGGCATTTTAAGCCTTATAATATATATCTTTTCTATTTTTTTATTATATAGATTTATTCAATTATTGTCAATGATACTATCAATAATAATTAAGGAAAAATATGTGAGATTATACAAATACAGACTATTTATAATATATGAAATTTTTAGAATTTTACTACAAATATAAAAGAAGTTATCAAATATGAACTTTTATTCACTTTAATAGCTTCTTTATTACCAGCATTAAATATTTAATATCTTTTTAATATTTTAACTTTCCTTGTTTTAAGAGATTTAACATTTGAGTATTTTGAATACCAGTACCGGTATAATTAGGAATATCATTAAGTCTAGCTAATTCTTCACGATAAGCATATGAAGAATCTACACCTATTTCTTTTAGAGCATCTACTATAGAAAAGCCAGTATATGTACTATTAGATAAATATTTTTCTTGATGAGAATTTATTTTTTCAATAATAGTATCATTATTTACCCATCCTATTTGACCATTTTCTAAAAGATATGGATTTCTAGCATTAGGAATAATACGAGTAATACGTCCTTCAGTGATAGCTGGAACTAACTTTTCATAACTAGTACTTGAAATATAAACACCATTTATTTTAACGATGTCTCCAATAGAATATGTAGTAGTCTTAGATGGAGTTTCATTTGGAAAATCTTTATCTAAATACTCATAAGGATTGATACGTTTATTGTTTTTGTATACTTCAAAATGTAGATGTTTACCATAAGCATTACCACTATCAGACATATTACCTAAAAGTTTTCCTACGGGAATATTATCTCCAATATTTAAAGATATTCCCTTTTCTAGATGTGCATATAAAGTTTGATAACCATTATGATGATCTATTTTTATATAGTTTCCATATGAAATAAGACCAGTACTTCCTTTTAAATTTTCTATTCCATCTTGAATTTTAACAATAGTACCAGCACTATGAGAAACTACTTCATCTAGAGTATAATTAGCTCCAACTAAATCGATACCACCATGGCTTTCGCTATACTCATTAGTTATTTCTGCTTGATGTTTCTTTAAAACACGACAATTAATAATTTCACTTCCCTTCTTTTATAAGATATTCATAAGGGAAGAATTTAATTAGTATAAATTATAAGTATTTAGCTAAATAATAAGCAGCTTTATATTCTTTTACAAAGGACTTAATAATATTGACATTAATCTTTCTGTTATTATTCTTAAGATTATAGTATATATACATAATTTGTTCTTGTTTATTTAAAATATCTTTAAGATTGATACTATCAATATAGTTAACTTTAGATATTTTATTACTTAATGTATGAAGATATTTCTTATTAGTATAGATAATAGTATCATTTAGATTAAATACTTTTCCTAGGTACTCTAAAGTATCAATATATTTATTTATAGTAGGAAAAATATCATCCTTTTTATAAATTTTATCTATGTCTTTAAAGGTATATCTTTTACCATAAAATCTTTTAAATATCTTCATAGTATCATTATAACCATATTTTAAATTCTTTCTAGCTTGCTTAGCATCAAATACTAAAGGAATACCAATATTATTATTAGGTTTAATATAAATAACATTTTCTTTCTTGATAGGAATATGAATTTTATTAAGACTACTTATATCTACGATGATAAACTTCTTTGCACCCATTCTTTTAGCTAGCTCAATAGGCATACTTTTACGAAAACCACCATCAATATACTTATTTTTTTCTATTTCTTTTACTTTAAATACAGGATATACTGTAGAAGACGCTATTAAATAATCGATAAATTTATCTTTAGGGATTTCTCTTTTGGTTAACTCAATTAACTTTAAATTAGGATATTTTACAGTAGTTAGACCATAATCTATTTGAGAAGAATATATTTTATTAATATCAAGACATGCTATTAGATTATTTTTTAGATTACTAGGTTCTAGACCACCACTTTTAACAGATTTTAAATAATTTACAACCAATTCCATATCAGAATTATAAATTATTTTTTCTTCAAAGACAGTTTCAATGTTAATGTTTTTCCAAAGGTCTTCGGCTAATTTTAAAGTACCTTGGGTATATAGAGCACCATTAATTGATCCAATTGAAGCACCAGTTACAATATCACATTTAATGTCTAATTCTTCTAAAGCCTTCCAAACTCCTACTTCATAAGCACCTCTAGCTCCGCCTCCTGAGAAGATTAAAGCTGTTTTCATATATTATTCCTCCATATAATTATATTTTATATTGATTTTATTTTAACAAATAGAAGATATTTTGTCTATTTATTAGATTTAATTTATTATTAAAAATAGACTTATGTAAAGCCTCTTAATAAATACATTTTTTAAATTAAAATTATAAATAATCAATTTAAATATTCTTATTGTTCATCAATATTTATTAATTCATATTCCTTATTACCAACATTTAGTTCATATGCTGAATCAATAGTATGAACACCATTTCTTGATTCTATTCTTTCAATTAAATGATCTTTACCTGGATCAGTAGAATTGTATACTAAATCTAGGCAAGCTTTATCTATAGCAACAGGATCTGTTGATGCGAGAATACCAATATCTTTCATACAAGGGTCTTCTGCTTTAGCACAGCAGTCACAGTCAACAGACATATTACACATAACATTAATATATGCAATATTGCCTTTAAATAAATTTACCACTGATGAAGCAGCATCAGCCATAGATTCTAAGAATGAGTCATGATCAGCAGTCCATAACTTAGAAGGATCACCTGCTCCATGAATATAAGCTTTGCCATAAGAAGAGGCACATCCAATAGATAATTGCTTTAATGCTCCACCATAGCCGCCCATTGGATGACCTTTGAAATGAGATAATACTAACATTGATTTATAGTTGGTAATATTCTTACCAAGATAGTTTTGTTTTATAACTTTACCATTAGGAATAGATACTTCTTTATCTGGACCTTCAGCATCTAATAAATCAACATTAAAATACTTAGTCCATTCATGATCCCTTAATAGTTTTTTATGCTTTTCAGTAGTATTTCTAGCTCCATCATAAGCAGTATTACATTCAACAATTGTACCATTTACATATTCAATTATTTCCTTAAAATATTCTGGATGAAGAAAGTTTTGATTTCCAGCTTCACCAGAATGAACTTTTACAGCGACAGGATTTGGTAATTCAATATTTAAGTGCTTATATATATTTACTAATGAAGCACTACTTAAGTCCTTAGTAAAATAAACTTTACTTTTCATTTTATCACTCTCCTAATAATAATTTTAACATGATTTTAAATTATGTCTATCTTTTTGATTACTTTTGTATTATAATTAATTTATATTTAGGCCTCTTTAGTTTAGTGGTAGAACAGAAGCATGGTAAGCTTCAGAGGGCAGTTCAATTCTGCCAAGCGGCACCAGATTGATACCAAACTCGAACTTTTCTTTTTTTTGATTAGTTCGAGTTTTAATATACTTTGGAATATGATAAAATAGTTATAGAAAAAATTAATTTCAAAATTATGTCAGGAGGTTTTAATGAAACAAGAAATAATAAAATCAGAATTAGAAGTTAATGATAATAAAATTAAAGTAATAACTATAGATAATAAAGAATTTATATCCCTAACGGATTTAGCAAGATATGCAAATCCAGAAGAACCCAAAATACCGATACAAACATGGATAAGAAATAAAGATGTTATTGCTTATCTAGGTTTATGGGAAAAATTAAATAATGAAAATTTTAAAGGTCACGAATTTACGACCTTTGAAAATTTAGCTGGAAAAAATAGTTTTTATATGTCACCACAAAAATGGATTAAAGAAACTAATTCAATTGGTATTATTTCAAAATCTGGAAATAATGGTGGACATACGCAAGAAGTGATATTGCATTAGAATTTGCTAGTTGGTTATCTCCAGAATTTAAATTATATGTTATACAAGAATTTGAAAGATTAAAAAGAAATGAATCTTATCAGTATAAAATGGATTGGACTGCAAACAGAATGTTAGCTAAAACTAATTATAGAATTCATACTGATTCAATAAAACAAAATATTGTTCCAAAAATAACTGAGAATCAAAGGAAATATATTTATGCAGAAGAAGCAGATGTATTAAATGTTGCTTTGTTTGGAATGACTGCTAAAGAATGGAAAGAAAGTAATCCAAATTTAAGAGGAAATATTAGAGATTATACGGATTTAAAACATTTATTAATATTGTGTAATTTATTACCAAATATTTCATGGAAATCTAAAAAGCATAATGACGAAGAAAATGATTCAATGTTTTCTGGTGATTTTATTGCTGGTATAAACACTCCAGATGGAATTGCAACATATCATATAAAATTACAATATTGGGATTTATTTGATATTCCAGAACTTGAAAGAGCACCTAAGTATGATAATTATAACAATGAAGAAGTTTTAAAAGGATTTTATCTTTAAAGAAGAGTAATTTACGATAAAATTTTTTTACTTTTTCCTTTAAAGCAACAGGTTTGGTTGATAATCGAATTTTTCAAGATATATAAAAACTACTCTCAAATTAAATTGAAAGTAGTTTTATTTTGTAAATTTAGTGACACACTACTGCGCTATTGGCATAATCAATAACGATGCAACTTAAATATAAATATAATTTTGACATACATAAGGCAATGTTAGACAAATTTATATTTTTATTTTTTTCTCTGTAATGATTTTGCTAATTTAATTTCATTTTGAAAATCGGCAATTCTTTCAGATAAAATTCCATTTTCAATTTTTATATCTTTTATAAATTCATTAAAAATATCACTAGTTCCTATAAAATATTTTTCTTCACTTGTTTGAAAAGCTACTAATGGTTCATCGCCAACTGTATAATATTCTTTTACATTTATTAATCTATTAAAAGAAGAAGTAAGTGGTTTAATTCTACTTATATGCTTTTCTCCACATATCTCATAAAAAGAATCTATTTCTATACTATTATCACTATTTTGAAAATAGTATTTTCCTTGATTTTCAAATACCGGATATACAAAATCAGGTACAAAATCAAACATGTTCATTATTTCAAATAACTTATATTGATTTCTATCACTCGTTTCAAACTTTTTATGTTCTGTTGCACTTTTTATATAATCATGATTGGAAAAAATAATTTTACCATCTTTCACACTACTTATTGACATAATTCCACCTCACATATTATATTTTATCATATTTTCAATATAGTTAAGTAAAAATGCACAATCATTGTGCAAAAAATGTCTAAAAAAAGTAAAAATGCACAATATTTTTGAAATATTGTGCATTTTTGTTTACTTTTATTCTTTAAGATGATAAAATTTTATTGAGGTGAGATAATATGAAGCCATTTGAAGCAAGCAAATTACCAATCCAATATAGTCTTGATAAAGAATTAATAAGTCTAATTTCAGAAGCTAATTTAAGATATGGAGAATACAAATCGAATTTAAGAAATAGTCAATTTGACTCTAGATTTTTTTTAGACTCTATCATTTTAAGTGAAAGTATAAAATCTACACAAATTGAAGGGACACAAATATCTCAAGATGATATGTATTATTTGAAATACATGCCAAAAACTGATGACAATTTAGAAATACAAAATCTTAAAAAAGTTATTGAATATTCTAAAAGCTATTTGAAAGAAAATAATAAAATAAACATTAAATTTTTAAATAATATTCATAAAATATTACTTGATAGTGTTAGAGGAAATGAAAAAGAACCAGGAAAAATTAGAAATATACAAAACTGGATAGGTCCTAAAGGATGTACTATAGAAGAAGCAATTTTTGTACCACCAGCTCCTGAAGATGTTCCTATTTTATTGGAAAATTTATTTGAATATATGAACAATGCATATATTGATCCATTATTTATAAATTTAGCAATTTCTCATTCACAATTTGAAACAATACATGCATATAGAGATGGAAATGGTAGATTAGGTAGAGCATTAATATCAATTCAGTTGGCACTATTAACAGAAGAAGAACCAATTTTATTTTTATCAGAAGTAATTGAATTATATAAACCTAGTTATCATAAATTCTTAAATGAGAGCAGAAAAGGAAATATGATAGGTTTTATTAAATTCTTTTTACAATGTATAATAGAACAATGTAATAATAATATTGCAAAAATAAATAGGATAAAGCAAATATATATTAAAGATATGAAAAAATTAAAAGTTTTAAGAAGTAATGCTGTTTATAGAATTATGCCCGCAATAATGAGACAAATAGTTTTTACAAAAAAAGAAATAGAAGAAGAA